>JAEXJH010000415.1 GCA_023445955.1 Pseudomonadota bacterium | reverse complement strand
GGACAGCGCCGCATTGACTCCCCCGCCCGCCCCCGTATTTACCGCCGCGTTCGTGTGACTGGCGTTGAAGGTGGGAAACCACCGGGGAGCTCGAACCTCATATGCCGCGCGCCTGGGCTCCCTTCTGACAACCACAGACCTGGAGTCCGCCGTGCCCGCAGCGCCCGATTATCCGTCCGCCCCCGATCTCGTCGCGCCTGCGCGCGCCCTGCTGTCGGTCTCCGACAAGACCGGCCTGGTCGAAGCCGCCCAGGTGCTGCACGCCGCCGGCGTCGAGCTGGTCTCGACCGGCGGCACCAAGGCCGCGATCGCCGCCGCCGGGATCCCCGTGAAGGACGTCTCGGACCTGACGGGCTTCCCCGAGATGATGGACGGCCGGGTGAAGACCCTGCACCCGGTGGTGCACGGCGGTCTGCTGGGCGTCCGGGATGCGCCCGAGCACGCGCAAGCCATGGCCGACCACGGCATCGGCGGCATCGATATCCTCTATGTGAACCTCTATCCGTTCGAGGCGACCGTCGCCAAGGGTGGCAGCTACGCCGAGTGCGTCGAGAACATCGACATCGGCGGCCCGGC
Source organism: Pseudomonadota bacterium (assembly GCA_023445955.1). Classification (GTDB taxonomy): domain Bacteria; phylum Pseudomonadota; class Alphaproteobacteria; order Caulobacterales; family Caulobacteraceae; genus Caulobacter. The sequence goes on along the minus strand of JAEXJH010000415.1, from coordinate 9,542 downwards.
CATGATCCGCTCGGCGGCCAAGAACCACGGCTATGTCGCCGTCTGCACCGATCCGGCCGACCTGGCCGAAGTGCTGGACGCCCTGAAGGCCGGCGGGACGGCTCTCGCTTTGCGCCAGACCCTGGCGGCCCGCGCCTATGCCCGCACGGCGGCCTATGACGCCGCCATCTCGGCCTGGTTCGCCCAGGCGCTGGAGCAGGACTTCCCGGCCCGCAAGAGCATCGCCGGCGAGCTGCGCCAGACCATGCGCTATGGCGAGAACCCGCACCAGAAGGCGGCCTTCTACACCTTCCCCAACCCGCGCGCCGGGGTGGCCACGGCCACCCAGCTGCAGGGCAAGGCGCTCAGCTACAACAACATCAACGACACCGACGCGGCCTTCGAGCTGATCGCCGAGTTCGACCCGGCGGCCGGACCGGCCGTGGCGATCATCAAGCACGCCAATCCGTGCGGCGTGGCGGTCGGCGCCAGCCAGCGCGAGGCCTATGAGCGGGCGCTGGCCTGCGACCCGACCTCGGCCTTCGGCGGCATCGTGGCGGTCAATTCGCGCCTGACCCGCGAGGCGGCCGAGGCCATGGTCGAGATCTTCACCGAGGTGGTGATCGCCCCCGAGGCCGACGACGACGCCATCGCCGTGTTCGCGGCCAAGAAGAACCTGCGCCTGCTGGTCACCGGCGGCCTGCCCGACCCGCTGTCGACCGGCGACACCTTCAAGAGCGTGGCCGGCGGCTTCCTCGTCCAGTCGCGCGACGACGCGCGGATCAAGGCCAGCGACCTGAAGATCGTCACCCAGCGCCAGCCGACGGAAGACGAGATCCGCGACATGTTGTTCGCCTTCACCGTCGGCAAGCACGTCAAGTCCAACGCCATCGTCTACGCCCGCGCCGGCCAGACCCTGGGCGTCGGCGCGGGCCAGATGAACCGCAAGGACTCGGCCCGCATCGCGGCCCTGCGCGCGGCCGATTTCGGCCTGGACCTGAAGGGCTGCGCCTGCGCCTCGGAAGCCTTCTTCCCGTTCGCCGACGGCCTGATCCAGGCGGCGGAAGCGGGCGCGACGGCGATCATCCAGCCGGGCGGCTCGATGCGCGACCCGGAAGTCATCGAGGCGGCCGACAAGCTTGGCCTCACTATGGCCTTCACCGGTGTGCGAGTGTTCCGGCACTAAGCACGCTAAGAGGTCGTTCATGGACAGCGCCGCCTGGGGCGAGAAGGTCGCCAAGCACTCGCGGGTGTTCAAGCCCGCGGGTCCGGGGCCGTTTCCGGTGGCGCTGATCCTGCACGGCTGCGGCGGCAAGACGCCGTTCCTCGAGGACTACGCCCGGGCCGCCGTCGCGGCGGGCTGGGCGGCCGTGGTGGTCGACAGCTTGAAGCCGCGCGGCATGTCCAGCCTGGACGCCAAGCTCTTCGTCTGCACCGGCGTGGCGCTGCGGGGCCTGACCCGGGCGGCCGACGTCTTCGCCATGCTGGCCTGGCTGGAGACGCAGAGCTGGGCCGATGCGAACCACGTCTTCCTGGCCGGCTGGAGCCATGGCGGCTGGACGATCATGGACAGCTACGCGATCGGCGAGAACGCGGCGCGGGCGGTGAAGCTGGCCGACGCCGACCCGGCGCGGCTGCGGCGCTCGGTGAAGGGCGCGCTGCTGGTCTACCCCTATGCCGGCTATCCGTCCCTGACCTCGCGCAGGGGCTGGGGTGAAGGCCCGCCGGTCTGGTCGGTGCTGGCCGGCAAGGACGCCGTGGTCGGCTGGAAGCTGCCGGGCAAGGCGCTGGACCGCCTCGCCGCCGACGGCCTCTCCGTGGATCGCGTGATGTTCGACGACGCCACCCACGCCTTCGACGACGACAAGGCCAACGATCCCCGGGCCCGCTACCGGCCTGATCTCTTCGCGGAGGTGCGGACCTATTTCACCAGCGCGCTGACAGCCTGCGGCTGAGGGCGGAGGAGCCGGGTCGGGCCGCGATAGAGGCGGCGCCAGACCCACTCCAGCGGCCCCATCTCGAACCGGTCCATCCACCAGCGCGACCACAGGATCTGGACGATCCAGGTCGCCACGGTCAGGGCCGCCAGCACCGGCCGGTCGACCTTGCCGTGCAGGGCCAGACCCCGGCCGCCGTAGAAGATGGAGGTCATGATCAGCGACTGGGTCAGATAGTTCGTGAACGCCATCTGCCCGACCGGCGCCAGGGCCTTGGGGATGGCGCTCCAGAAGCCCTTCGACCGGGCGGCGAAGACCATCAGGCCGACATAGGCCAGGGTCGTCAGCGGCGCGGTCATCCACTGCACGCCCGTGAAGATCATGCCCAGGGGGCGCGGCAGGCCCAGCACGATCTGGGCGACGATCAGGCCGGCGATGATGGCCGAGGCGGTCAGGCCGACAGCGATCAGGACCTTGTAGGCGCGATCTGGCGCCTGGCCGGTCAGGATCCCGAGCTTGAAGCAGCCCAGGCCGATCATCATCAGGGCCGAGGTCATGACGAAGATGAAGGGCTCGCCAGGCAGGAATTCCAGGCGATCCTTGGCATTCTGGATCAGCGACTGCAGGAACGTCCCGCCGTACTGGACCTCGGCGGTCTTGGACTGGGCGATCGCCTTGGCGATCTCCAGCGCGACCTTGGCCGGATCGTGCTGGAAGATGATGGCGGCGGACATGCCGGCGGTCATCATCAGCGAGAACACGGTCCAGATGATCACCCCGGTGCGGATCAGCCGCTTCGGCGTCCACGAGCGGCAGAGCATCATCGCAAAGCCGGCCAGGGCGTAGCTCAACAGCACGTCGCCGAACCAGATGGCGAAGCCATGCAGCAGGCCGAACACGACCATCCAGGCCAGGCGCTTCCTCAGGATCGCGCTGCGCTCCAGGTCCGACCGCTCGCCGCCGACCAGGAAGATCGAGACGCCGAACAGCATGGCGAACAGGGTCACGAACTTGCGCTGGAACAGCCACTGGGTCACGGCCCAGACGCCCAGAGTCGCCGGACCCGTCCCATGCGGCCAGTTGGCCACCGACTCCGACAGCGGCGGGGCCACCGCGAAGTCCGGCATGTTGCACAGCAAGATACCCAGCACGCCGAGGCCTCTCAGCGAGTCGAGCAGAACGATGCGATCCTTGGTCATGAGCTCCCCCTCGCGAGGGAAACTGCTCCGTTTCGCGTCAATCTACAACCGGGGCGCGGCGCGGAGCGCTGGCGAGGACGAGCGCGCCCAGCGCCATGAACGCCGCCGAGACCACGACGGCGATCCGCTGGTCGCCGGCCAGGCGGGTGCCGATGGCGATGACCAGCGGCGCCAGGAACGCCGTGGCCTTGCCCGACAGCGCGTAGAGCCCGAACCACCGCCCGGCCTCACCCGCCGGCGCCAGTTCGGCCATCCAGGCCCGCAGCGACGACTGGGCCGGACCGAAGGTCAGGCCGACGAACAGGCTGAAGAACAGGAACATCCGCTCCGGCGTGGAGGCGAACAGCGCGCCCGCCTTGGCCGGCGCGACTGAAATGAGAAAGAAGATCGTGTCCTTGCCGACCATGCCGACACCCGTCGCGCCGAACAGGATGACGCCGGTGGCGATCAGCACGGTGGCCTTCGAGCCGATCTTCTGGTCGACCCGCCCGCCGATGAAGGTGCCGATGCCGGCGGCGACCGACAGCATGATCGCGTAGAGCCCCAACTGCGTCGTCGTCCAGCCGAACAGCCCCGCCGCCAGCACGCCGCCGAAGGCGATGAAGCTGGAAATGCCGTCGCCCAGCAGCATGCGGCCGATCAGGAACTTCAGCATGTGCGGCCGGCTGGGCAGGCTGCGGATCGTCGCCCACAGCTCGGCGAGCGGCTTCTCGCCGGCGCCCTCGGAGGGCTTGGGCGCGACCAGCATCAGCGGCCAGGCGAAGGCCAGGAACCACACCGCCACCAAAGGCCCGACGATGCGGTCCGGCTCATGCAGCGCCTTAGACAGGCCCAGCATCGGGACCTTGGGCAGCGAAAAGCAGAAGAGGACGATGAACAGGGTGATCAGCGCCCCGACATAGGCCAGCGCCCAGGCGGTGCCGGACAGGCGTCCGACCTGCCCCGGCTTGGCCACGACCGGCAGCAGAGCGTTCATCACCGTCACGCCCAGTTCGGCCGCCACGCTGCCCAGGACCAGACAGGCCAGGATCAGCGGGATGCGCGAGGTCTCGCCCGGGACCGCCAGCCACAGGCCGAGGCTGGCCAATACGAACGGAACGGCCAGGGCGATCAGCCAGGTGCGCGGATTGCGGCGAGCGTCCAGCGTGGCGCCGAGCAGCGGGCTCAGCATGGCGATGGCCAGACCCGACACCACGCCGGCGTAACCGAGCAGGCTCTGCCCTCGCACGGCGTCGCCGACGAAGCCGGCGGCGAAATAGGGCGTGAAGATGAAGGTCGCGATCAGCGCCCAATAGGGCTGCTGGGCCCACTCGTAGAGCGTCCAGGCTACCCGCCGGCGATCGCCCTGATCCATACGCAGTACTCCCTCACCCACCCCTCCCTCGTAAGGGAGCGGCGGGCGAGGGGCTAGTGATTAAGCGGCGGTCGACAGCTCCCGCAGGGCCGCGTTGGCGATGGTCAGCTTGGCGAAGGTCCAGCCGCCGCCGGCCTGTTCGATGTCCTCGATCGTGCGCTTGACGATCTTGGGACGATCGCCGCGCAGGGCGGCCCAGGACGCGATGGCCGACTTGGCGGCGGCCTCGTCCTCGCCCGCCTGGGCGTTGGCGGCGAACTTCAGGACCGCCTCGGTGATCGCGGTCTGCTCGGTCAGCAGGTCCTCGATCAGGCGGCGCACGGCCAAGCGCTCGAAGGCGTCACCGCCGACGAACGAACCGGCCGCGCCGCGCAGGCGGTCGAAGCCGAAGGCCGCGCCGACCTGGTGGTACAGGCGGGCGACGTTCTCGACGCTCCAGCTGGAGGCGTTGGCCAGATCGACGAGGTCGGCGGCCGTGGTCAACGGCTGCAGGGCCGCGACGGCCTGGGCCAGAGCTTCGGGCGCGCCGTCGGCGACATAGGCCTTCACCCGTTTGGCGACGGTCTTCTGCTCGAACGGCGACAGGATGGCCGGGGCCATGCCGGTCAAGGTCTTCACCGACGGGCCATAGGCCTCGACAAGTTGCTGCACGCTCGCCTTGTCGCGCACCGCGCGGCGGGCCAGCCAGAAGGCCAGGCTGCGCAGGGCGTAGGCGAGAGCCTTGTACAGCGCGGTCTGGCCGTCGGCCGAGGCCTTGTTGTCCAGGGCGTTGACCTGGTCCCACAGCCCGTCGATCCCGAGGATCTCGCGAGCGGCGGTGAAGCCGGTGACCACCGCGCCGACATCGGCGCCAGCGGCGGCCTTCAGGCGGCTGACGAAGGTCGGGCCGCACATGTTGACCATCTGGTTGCCGACCACCGTGGCGATGATCTCGCGCTTCAGGCGGTGCTTCTGCATGGCGTCGGCGTACTTATCGAGCGCCTTGGGGAAGTAGCCGCGCAGAGTGGCCTCGAACCACGGATCGTCGGGCGCCTGGCTGGCGACGATCTCGTCGAAGAGATCCAGCTTGCCGTAGGCCAGCAGCACCGCCAGCTCGGGACGGGTCAGGCCCTTGCCCGCGGCCTTGCGCTCCAGCAGCGTCGTATTGGTCGGCAGACCCTCGACCTTGCGGTCCAGGCGACCGCGCTGCTCCAGATCGACCATGTAGCGGATCTGGGCGTCGACCTCCGAGACCGCATCGCTTTCCAGCAGGGTCAGGGCCAGGGTCTGATCGTAATTGTGCTCCAGCACATGGTGGCCGACATCCTCGGTCATCGAGGCCAGCAGCGTGTTGCGGCTCTCGCGGGTCAGCTCGCCGCCGCGCTCCAGGATCCCGGTCAGGATCTTGATGTTGACCTCGTGGTCGGAGCTGTCGACGCCGGCCGAGTTGTCGATGGCGTCGGTGTTCATGCGACCGCCGCTCTGGGCGAACTCGATCCGGCCCGCCTGCGTCAGGCCCAGGTTCGCGCCCTCGCCCACGACCTTGACCCGCAGGTCCGAGCCGTTGATGCGGATGGCGTCATTGGCCTTGTCGCCGGCGTCGGCGTTGGTCTCGCCCTTGGCCTTCACATAGGTGCCGATGCCGCCGAGATAGAGCAGCTCGGCCTTCGACTTCAGGATCGCGGTCATCAGCTCGGCCGGCGAGACGGCCTCGGCCTTGATCTCGAACAGCTCGCGGACTTCCTTCGACAGCGGGATGCTTTTCAGGCTGCGGGCGAAGACGCCGCCGCCGGCCGAGATCTTCGACTTGTCGTAGTCCTCCCACGACGAGCGCGGCAGCTTGAACATGCGGTCGCGCTCTTCCCACGACGACGCCGGATCCGGGTTCGGGTCGAGGAAGATGTGGCGGTGGTCGAAGGCGGCCAGCAGCCTGGTCTGCTTGGACAGCAGCATGCCGTTGCCGAACACGTCGCCCGACATGTCGCCCACGCCGACCACGGTGAAGGCTTGCGTCTGGATGTCCTTGCCCAGCTCGCGGAAGTGGCGCTTGACCGCTTCCCTGGCGCCGCGGGGGGTGATGCCCATGACCTTGTGGTCGTAGCCGACGCTGCCGCCCGACGCGAAGGCGTCGCCCAGCCAGAAACCGTAGCTCTCGGCCACGCCGTTGGCGATGTCGGAGAAGGTCGCCGTGCCCTTGTCGGCGGCGACGACCAGGTACGGGTCCTGGCCGTCATGCGCCACGACCGAGGCCGGCGGCACGACCTGGTTGTCGGCGTCGATATTGTCGGTCAGGTCCAGAAGGCCCGACAGGAAGGTCTTGTAGGCGCGGATCGCCTCGGCCTGGATCGCGTCGCGATCGCCGCCGCGCGGCAGTTGCTTGGGGTAGAAGCCGCCCTTCGAACCGACCGGCACGATGACGGCGTTCTTGACCTGCTGGGCCTTCACCAGGCCGAGCACCTCGGTGCGGAAGGCGTCGCGGCGGTCCGACCAGCGCAGGCCGCCCCGGGCGACGGGGCCGAAGCGCAGGTGGACTCCCTCGACGTGCGGAGCCGAGACGTAGATCTCGCGATAGGGCTTCGGCGCCGGCAGGTCTTCCAACTCGCGCGAGGCGATCTTGAAGCTGATGTACGGCTTGGGACCGCCGTCGGCGGCCGGCTGGTAGAAGTTGGTGCGCTGGATCGCGCCGACCAGGGCGGCCAGGCGGCGCAGCACGCGGTCGGAGTCCAGGCTTTCGACAGCCTGCAGGGCTTCGGTGATCTTGCCTTCGACGGCTTTCGCCTGCTCCTTGCGGGTGGCCAGATCGGCGCGGACGGCTGGGTCGAACTTGGTCTGGAAGAGGTCGAGGATCAGGCGCGCGACGCCCGGATGATCCGACAGCGCCTGCTCCTGCACGCCCTGGCTGGGATCCAGGCCCGACTGCTGGCGATAGCGGGCGAGGGCGCGGATCAGGGCGGCCTCGCGCCAGCCGATGCCCAGTTCCAGCACCAGGCGGTTGAAGCCGTCGCTCTCGGCGCGGCCGGTCCAGATGGCGACGAAGGCGGCCTCGAAGGCCTGCTTGATGTCGCCAAACACCAGGTGCTCGCCGGCCTCATCACGCAGCACGAACTCGTGGACCCAGACCGGCTGGCCGGTCGGAGAAACCTTGAAGCCCTCCTCGATCAGCGCCTTCAGGCCCATGTGCTCCAGGATCGGCAGCACGTCGGCCAGCGGCGCGGCGGCGCCCGGACGGTAGAGCTTGAAGCGGAAGGTCACCGCGCTGTCGCCCGCGCGGCGGAAGGCGCGGACGCGCACGGCCTCGCCCTCGGCCAGGTCGTCGATGACCGCGATGTCGGCGAGCGCTTCGTCGGCGTCGTACTGGTCGCGATAGCCGGGCGGGAAGGCGCCGGCGTAGCGCGCCAGCAGGTGCGCGACGCGGCCGGTCGAGCCTTCACGGACGACGGCTTCGAAGCGATCGTCCCAGGTGCGGGCGGTTTCGGCGATGGCGGCCTCGACGGCGGCCATGTCGGGCTCGGCGTGGTCGCCGGGCGTCACGCCCAGGATGTAGTGGACGCGCGCCAAAGGCGCATCCGAGAAGCTGGGATAGTAGGCCGACACCCGGCCGCGGAACGCGTCAGCCAGGATCTGGCCGGCCCGGGCGCGAACGCCCGAGTCGTAGCGGTCGCGCGGCACGAACATCAGCACCGAGATGAAGCGGTCGAAAGGATCGCGGCGGGCGAAGATCTTCACGCGCGGCCGGTCGTAGAGGTGTAGCACGCCCAGCGCGGTGCTCAGCAGCTGGGCCTCGTCGCTCTGGAACAGCTCGTCGCGCGGCCAGGTCTCCAGGATGTTGCGCAGGCGCTTGCCGTTGTGGCTGTTCGGATCCTTGCCGGCCTGGGTCAGCACGTGAGCGACCTTGCGGCGAACCAGCGGCACTTCGTGCGCGGGGGTCTCATAGGCCTCGGCGGTGAACAGGCCCACGAAGCGGACCTCGCCCGACGCCTTGCCGTCGGCGCCGTAACGGCGCACGCCGACATAGTCCATGTAGCCGCGACGATGGACGCGCGAGCGCAGGTTGGACTTGGCCACCACGATCGGGTCGCCGATGTCGATATGGGTGCGGATCTGGGCCGACAGGATGGCCGGCTCGCTGCCCCGGCGCAGCACGGTGCGGGCCTGGTCGCGCAGGACGCCCAGGCTGCCTTCCGGCTGATACAGCGGCTCCTCGGCCGCATAGCCGCCGTCGGCGGTGCGCGGATATTCGTAGACGCGCGCGCCCAGGAACACGAAGTGGTCGCTCTCCAGCCAGTCTAGGAAGTCGAGATCCTCGGCCTTCTCCTCGGTCGACACCGGCGTCGTCGCGGACTTCAGTTCCGTGATCGTGCGGCGCATCAGGGCGCGCATGGCCTCGAAGTCCTGCACGGCCAGGCCGACATCCGAGAGCGCTTCACGAACGCTGGCCGCCAGGGCCGTCTCGCGGTCTTCACCGACTGGGGCCAGCCAGATCTGGATCATCGAGCGGCGCACGCCGCCGCAATCGGCTACCGGGTGGAACATGGCCCGGACCGAGAAGCCGGCCTCGGTCACTTCGCCCATGATGCTGTCGACCAGGAACGGCCGGTCAGGCTGGACGATCTCGAGCAGGTCGGAAGGGGTTTCACCGCCTTCGGCGCGGCGCACGCGGATGGCGGGTTCGGAGACGTCCTTAGCCTCTTCGCCGAAACGCCAGAATTCGGCCAGGGCGCGGGCGACGTCGGCGACGTCCAGGCCCGGCAGCTCCTCGGCCGACCAGTCGTCCTGGGCCTGGGCGGCGAAGCCGCGCGCGGCGGGCGACAAGGCCTCGACCGACACGCCCAGGGCCTGGGCGAAGGCGCTTACCAGCGGACCGATCGGGGCCTCAGCGGACTTGAGGTCATTTTTTTCACCGATCATAGGATTTCCTCGCGAATTTTTGGTCGGAACCTAGCCCTTTTGGGCGTTACTTCAACCGCTACGTCTGGATTTGGAAAGAATTCGTGCTGTTCCCCGTCGAATCCGGCCGAAAAACGGAAACGCCCCCGGCAGGGGGGAAGCCGGCGGCGCGGGCCCGCTGGGGGGTGCGGGCGTGGTACGCAAAGA
>JAEXJH010000414.1 GCA_023445955.1 Pseudomonadota bacterium | reverse complement strand
GCGCTTCGGCGGCCAGGTGCTGGACACCATGGCCATCGAGAACTTCATCTCGGTCCCCCACACCGAGGGCCCGAAGATGGCCTCGGCGCTGGAGCAGCACGTCAAGGAATACGACGTCGACATCATGAACCTGCAGAAGGCCGTCGGTCTGGTTCCGGCCAAGACCCCGGGCGGCCTGATCGAGGTCAAGCTGGAGAACGGCGCCAGCCTGAAGTCGCGCACCGTCATCCTGTCGACCGGCGCCCGCTGGCGGAACGTCAACGTCCCCGGTGAAGCCGAGTACCGCAACAAGGGCGTGGCCTACTGCCCGCACTGCGACGGCCCGCTGTTCAAGGGCAAGCGCGTGGCGGTGATCGGCGGCGGCAACAGCGGCGTCGAAGCGGCCATCGACCTGGCCGGCATCGTCGCCCACGTGACGCTGATCGAGTTCGACAGCCAGCTGCGCGCCGACGCCGTCCTGCAACGCAAGCTGGCCAGCCTGCCGAACGTCAAGATCGTCACCTCGGCCATGACCACCGAGATCCACGGCGAGAACGGCAAGGTCTCGGGCCTGTCGTACAAGGACCGCAACCACGACAGCGTCCACCGCGTCGACCTGGAAGGCGTCTTCGTCCAGATCGGCCTGGTGCCCAACACCGAGTGGCTGAAGGACTCTGGCGTCGCCCTGACCAACCGCGGCGAGATCGAGGTCGACTATCGCGGCGAAACCTCGCTGCCGGGCGTCTTCGCGGCCGGCGACGTGACCGTCACGCCGTACAAGCAGATCATCATCGCCATGGGCGAGGGCGCCAAGGCCTCGCTCTCGGCCTTCGACTACATGATCCGCCAGGTGCCGGCGAACGAGGAGGCGGAGGCGGCTTAAAGCCCCTTCCCTTCGCGAGATCGAAATCAGGCCGTCCGGGAGCGATCCCGGGCGGTCTTTTCGTTTGCCCGGTTGACGGCTGTCGATTCTCGCAACATATGAAGTTACATGAGAAGGAACAGCCAGCTCTCCGGCGTGCTGCACGTGTTGCTGCACATGGCCGAACACGATCGTCCCTCCACGTCCGAGGATCTGGCCAAGGCCATGACCACCAATCCGGTGGTGGTGCGCCGCATCCTCGGCGGCCTGCGCGACGCGGGCCTGGTGGCCTCCGAGAAGGGCCACGGCGGCGGCTGGGTCATCGCTCGGCCGCTCGAGGAGATCACGATGTTGCAGGTGCACGAGGCCCTGGGCTCGGCGGAGCTGCTGGCGATCGGCAACCGCACCGAGGCCCCCCAATGCCTGGTCGAGCAGGCGGTCAACAACGCCCTGGGCGCGGTGTTCAACGAGGCCGAGGCGGTGCTGCGGACCGGCTTCGGCGCTGTGACCCTTGCCATGCTCAGACAAGACTTCCACGCCGGCATGGTCGCCCGCGGCCAGGAGACGCCCCATGCGCACTGAAGACGGTTCGAAACCGTTCCTGGCCGCATTCTCGGATCCCGAAGCGGTCGCCAAATATGCCGACGGCCCGCGCCGCTTCGTGCCGGGCCTCGACGCCATGCACCAGATGTGCGGCCTGCTGCTGGCCGAGCGCGCGCCGGATAACGCCCGCATCCTGGTGGTTGGCGCGGGCGGCGGGCTGGAGCTGAAGGCCCTGGCCACAGCCCACCCCGGCTGGACCTTCGTCGGCGTCGACCCGGCCGGCGAGATGCTGCGCCAGGCCGAACGCACCCTGGGTCCGCTGATGGACCGGGTCGAGTTGGTCGAGGGCTATGTCGAGGACGTCGCGGCCAGCGGCTTCGACGGCGCGACCTGCCTGCTGACCCTGCACTTCCTGGAGCATGCCGAGCGCGTCGACACCGCGGCTGCGATCCGCGCCCGCCTGAAGCCCGGCGCGCCGTTCGTCGCCGCCCACGGCAGCTTCCCGCAAGGCGCCGGCGAGCGCGACGTCTGGTTGGACCGCTACGCCGCCTTCGCCATCTCGCAGGGCGTCGAGACCGACAAGGCCTTGGGCGCGCGCTCGGCCGTGGCCAGCATGGCCGCCATGATCGCACCGGAGGAGGACGAGGCCATCCTGCGCGAAGCCGGCTTCACCGACGTGGCGATGTTCTGGGCCGCCTTCACCTGGCGCGGCTGGATCGCCTACGCCTGAGGCGCCTCATGAAAAACGCCGCCCGGATCGCTCCGGGCGGCGTCGTCATTTCTAGCGACAGCCTCAAGCTCAGGCCGGCGTCAGTTCCTCGTTGCGCACGAGCGCCGCGTAGGTGTCCATCAGGTCCAGCGACAGCTTGCCCGGCGTGAACTTGAACTCGCCGATCTCCGAGACCGGGGTCACTTCGGCGGCGGTGCCGACGATGAAGCATTCGGTGAAGGTCGACAGCTCTTCCTTCTGGATGTGGCGCTCGATGACCTCGACGCCCTTCTGCTTGGCCAGGGCGATCACCGTACGGCGGGTGATGCCGTCCAGGAAGCAGTCGGGCTTGGGCGTGTGCAGGGCGCCGTCCTTGACGAAAAACACATTCGCGCCCGTGGCTTCCGCCACATAGCCGCGATAGTCGAGCATCATCGCGTCGGCATAGCCGTCCTTCTCGGCGGCGTGCTTGGAGATGGTGCAGATCATGTAGAGGCCGGCGGCCTTGGCCGCGACCGGGGCGGTCTTGGGGTCCGGACGCTGGTACTTGGCCCAGGTCAGGCGGATGCCCTTGGCCTTGGTGGCGGGATCGAAGTACGAGGGCCAATCCCAGACGGCGATGGCGACGTGGATCTTGGTCTGCTGCGCCGAAACGCCGATCATTTCGCTGCCGCGCCAGGCGATCGGGCGAACATAACAATCCTTGAGATTATTCTTCGCCGCCGTCGCCTTGCAGGCCTCGTCGATCTCGGCCACCGTATACGGGATCTCGAAGTCGAGGATCTCCGCCGACTTGAACAGGCGCTCGGTATGCTCGGTCAGCTTGAAAATCTCGCCGCCGTACATCCGCTCGCCCTCGAAGACGGACGAGGCGTAGTGAAGGCCATGGGTCAATACGTGCACCTTCGCCTCGCGCCAGGGCACGAATTGCCCGTCCAGCCAGATCCAGCCGTCACGATCGTCGAAGGGAACCAGAGACATCGGCCCAAGACCTCCTTATGGGAAACCCGGTTCTTAGACGCCCCGAGGACGGGTGCGTCAAATAAAATGGACTCCATGCGATGATAGCCCCGCTGCAGCCCGGTTCGGACGATCCCCGTCTGATCCTCCGCGAGGAGGAGCTGGACGGCGGGCTGGAGCTGATCCTGCTGGCCGAGGCCTCGCTGTGGGCCGCCGTCGATGCGGCGCTGGAGGCCGAGACCTATGGCCTGGGCCGCTCGCACTGGCGCGCGACGTTCCTGCTGCGCCGCCGGCCGGGGATCGGCGTGCAGGACCTTTCCAAGCTGACCAGCCTGTCGAAACAGGCCGCCAGCCGCACCCTGGCCGACCTGCAGAAGGCCGGCCTGGTCGAGCGCGGCTCAGGTGAGCTTGACGGTCGTCGGCGTCCGGCCACCCTGACCCCCGAAGGGGTGGCCTTCGAGCAGCGCACGGCCGAGCGGCTGCGGGCTCTGCTGGCCCGCGCCTATCGCACCGGCGGCCTGGACGGCGTCTCGGGCGCGCGCCGGATCCTGGCGGCGCTGGCCGGCCCTCGCCAAGGGGTTGGCGCCCCCCGTCGCCAAACCTAAAGTCGTCAAACCTGATATCGTATCGTCATGAGCCCTGAAGAGCGCCGCGAACGTCATATCCTGGTCGTCGACGACGACGACCGCCTGCGCAAGCTGATCAAGGAATTCCTCAGCCGGGCCGGCTTCCGGGTCACCGCCGCCGCCGACGCGGCCGGGGCCGACCGGCTGTTCGGCGCGCTGGACTTCGACCTGATGGTGCTGGACGTGATGATGCCGGGCGAGGACGGCTACGCCTTCACCAAGCGCCTGCGATCCAAGGGCGGCGAGAGCGGCCGCACGCCGATCCTGATGCTGACCGCCCGCGACCAGACCGCCGACCGCATCGAGGGCCTGTCCAGCGGCGTCGACGACTATCTGGGCAAGCCGTTCGAGCCGCAGGAACTTCTGCTGCGCATCGAGGCCATCCTGCGCCGCTCGGCCGCCCGGCCGGTGGGCCCCAAGGCGCTGGTGTTCGGCCGCTGCAGCTTCGAGTCCGACCGCGGCGAGCTGACCTGCGACGGCGAGGTGATCCGCCTGACCGAGGCCGAGGTCACCCTGCTGCGCCGCCTGGCCCGCTCGGCCCATGAGCCCGTCGACCGCCTGGAGC
>JAEXJH010000413.1 GCA_023445955.1 Pseudomonadota bacterium | reverse complement strand
GTCGGCGCGCAGGCGGTCGAGGGCTTCACGCGCTTGCGCGGCGCCACCGACCTTCTCCTTCTCGGCCTTCCACTTGGCGGTCATCTCGTCCGACCGGAACTGCAGGTCGTCGATCTCGACCTCCAGGTTCTCCAGGCGGTGCTTGGAGGCGGCGTCGGTTTCCTTGGAGAGGGCCTCGCGCTCGATCTTCAGCTGCACCAGGCGGCGGTCGATCTCGTCCAGCTCTTCCGGCTTGCTGTCGATCGCCATGCGCACGCGGCTGGAGGCCTCGTCGACCAGGTCGATCGCCTTGTCCGGCAGGAAGCGGTCGGCGATGTAGCGGTTGGACAGCATGGCGGCGGCCACGATGGCGCTGTCGCTGATCCGCACCCCGTGGTGGACCTCGTACTTCTCCTTCAGGCCGCGCAGGATCGAGATGGTGTCCTCGACCGTCGGCTCGGAGACGAACACCGGCTGGAACCGACGGGCGAGCGCCGCGTCCTTCTCGACGTGCTTGCGGTACTCGTCCAGCGTGGTGGCGCCGACGCAGTGCAGCTCGCCGCGCGCCAGGGCGGGTTTCAGCAGGTTGGACGCGTCCATCGCCCCGTCGCCCTTACCCGCGCCGACCAGGGTGTGCATCTCGTCGATGAACAGGATGATCGAGCCCTCGGCGGCCGTGACCTCGCCGAGCACGGCCTTCAGCCGCTCCTCGAACTCGCCGCGATACTTCGCGCCGGCGATCAGGCTGCCCATGTCGAGGGACAAGAGCTTCTTGTCCTTCAGGCTTTCCGGCACATCGCCATTGATGATGCGCAGGGCCAGGCCCTCGACGATGGCGGTCTTGCCGACGCCCGGTTCGCCGATCAGGACAGGGTTGTTCTTCGTGCGGCGCGACAGGACCTGGATCGTGCGGCGGATCTCCTCGTCGCGGCCGATCACGGGGTCCAGCTTGCCGTCGCGGGCGGCCGCCGTCAGGTCGCGGGCGTAGCGCTTGAGCGCCTCATAGCCTTCCTCGGCATTGGCGCTGTCGGCGGTGCGGCCCTTGCGCAGGGCGTTGGCGGCCGTTTCCAGGGCTTGCGGCGAGACGCCGGCCTCCTTGAAGAGCTTGGCCGCGTCCGCGCCTTCCTTGGCGATGGCGATCAACAGGCGCTCGGTCGTGACGAAGGCGTCGCCCGCCGCCTTGGCGGACTTCTCGGCCTCGGCGAAGACGCGGGCCGTGTCGGGCTTCATGTAGAGCTGGCCGCCGGCGCCGTCGACGCGCGGGGTCTTGGCCAGCAGGGTCTCGACGCCGCCATCGATCTTGTCGGGCTGGCCGCCGGCGCTCTGGATCAGGGCGCGGCTGAGACCGTCCTTCTCCTCGAGCAGGACTTTCAGGATGTGTTCGGGCGCGAACTGCTGGTGGCCGCGGGCGAGCGCCAGGCTCTGGGCCGATTGGACGGCCTGTTTGGCGCGGTCCGAATAGAGGTCGATATTCATAAGGTCTGGTGTCCCCTTCCTAGGCGGATCTGGACCGGCCGCCTCCAATGAGCACGGCTGGTCCCGATGGGGCATTTAGGTGTGGCCCATGAGCCACACAAGACCTCACCAACCCTTGCTGGCGAGATAACGTTCCAGCTCCTGAATGCGTAGCGCATCAGAGGGGTGGGTCGAGGAGAGTTCACCGCCGGACGCCTGGCCGGACGCCGCGTCCTGGGCCTGCATGTTGCGCCACAGGACCACCGCCTCGCGCGGCTGATAGCCGGCGCGCTGCATGAAGTCGACGCCCAGGCGGTCGGCCTCCAGCTCCTGCCGGCGCGAGAACGGCAGCAGCACCCCGAACTTGGCCGCCTCGCCGCCATGGTCCTTCAGCAGCTTGCCGAAATCGGTGCCGCCAGCCGCCGCGCCGGCGATGCCCAGCAGGATCTTCGAGGTCCGCTCCTGCGAGACGCGTTCGGCGGCGTGGTGGGCGACGACGTGGCCGGCCTCGTGACCGATCACGGCCGCCAGCTGATCGTCGTTCTGGACCATGGTCAGCAGGCCGACGGTGACGCCGACATGGCCGCCCGGCAGCACGAAGGCGTTGGGGGCCTCGTCCAGGAACACCGCATAGTCCCAGGGACGCCCCGACAGGCCGGCCGCGCTGATCACCCGCTGGCCGACGGCCTGGACGCGGGCGTTCTTGCGCGGCTCCTTGGAGGTGTAGGTCGTGCGCAGCGTATCGGCCCAGGCCTTCTCGCCCTCGGCGGCCAGGCTGTCGTCATTGACGATCAGCAGTTGGTCGCGGCCCAGGTCGGCGTTGTAGGCGCAACCGCTCACCACCGTCGCGGCGGCCATCAGAAGCGGCAAGGTCAGGCGGCGCAGCAGGGTCATCGGGCTCGGCTGAGTTTCAGACACGACATAAGCCTTATCCCTTAGAGGACTTCCCGGACGCAACCAGTGAAGCTTTGGACAGGTGCGTCCTCAATCCTCGTCCAGCGGCCGGCCCTTGCGCGCGCGCAGGTCGGCCATCAGCGTCCGCATCGCCCAGCCGGTGGCCTTGGCCATCTGCTCGCCGTCGAAGCCCCAGTGGTCGCGCATCTCCAGCCAGGGGGTGGTGTGCAGCACCTGCAGCACGGCGGTGGCCAGGTCCTGGTCTTCGGCCGGCAGGTCCTTGACCAGGTCGGCGGCGGCGGCGCGATAGGCCTTCTGGCGCACGGCGTTGTTGGCCTTGCGCATGGCCCGGCCCTGCGGGGTCGAGCGCACCAGGGTGGCGATCGGGGCGATGTTGTCGAAGCCCACATAGACGTCGCGCAGGGTGCCGGTCAGGTCGGCCTCGGACTCCGGGAAGATCACCCGGGGGCCGGCCCGCTCGCGCACCCGGTCGGTGCCCGCGCCCAGCAGCGCCTCGCGGTCGGGGAAGTAGCGATAGACCGTCCGCCGCGCGATGCCCGCCCGCTCGGCGATCAGGTCGTGATTGATGTCCATCCGCCCCTCGGCCAGCAGGTCGATCAGGGCGTCGGCGATACGGGTGCGCATCTCCGCCTTCTGGCTTTCGCGGGGGCCGCCAGGGGCGCTTTTAGGGGCTTGGGAAAAATCACCGTCCATAGGACGGACTTAGAACGAGGCACATTTTGTGTCAAATTCTGATTGACACTTTTTGTGCCACATAGCATTCAGCGCCGCATCAAAACGGGGATACCCATGCTCTTCCACATGTCGATCGCCGCGCGCGATCCCAAACACGTCGCCGAAGTCTTCGCCGAACTCTGGGGCGGCGAGGCGTTTCCGTTCCCGCCGGTGTCGGACAATGGCTGGATCGCCGTGGCCGGCGACGCGCGCGGCTCGGCGGTCGAGGTCTATCCGGCCGATGTCGTGCTGCGCGAAGCCGACGGCGACGCCGACGCGTTCGGCGAGGCCACCGGCCAGGTCGCCTACACCGCCACCCACGGCGCGATCGCCACGGCGCTGGACCTGGACACGGTGATGGCCATCGCCGCCCGCGAAGGCTGGCCCGCCAAGTACCGCAAGCGCGGCGGCATGTTCGGCGTCGTCGAGCTGTGGATCGAGGGCCGCCAGATGATGGAGATCCTCACCCCGCAGATGCAGGACGAGTACGTGGCGGCCATGAGCTTCGACACCTGGCGGGCCATCCGCGACGCGGTGGCGGCGGGCCAGGCCGCCCGTATCTAGCGGCAGCGCTGGCGGCGCAGGCGCTCCATGGCCTCGGCCAGGCGCGCGCCCAGCACGCGTTGGCTGGCGGTCGTCAGGTGCAGGTCGTCGGCCTTCTTCGCCAGGCCCTTGGCCGAGACCATGGCGACACAGCCCGGCAGCGCGCCGGCCTGGACCGCCTGGATCGCCGCCCAGCCGGGATAGGTCTTGGGCGCGCTGATCGCCGGCGACGGCGGGTCGGCCAGCTGGACGATGACGATCGGCAGGTGCGGCTGGGCCAGGTCGCCGCGCAGGTGTCCGGCCAGGCGCTCGAACGCCTCGCGCCACACCTCGCCGGACGCCGGCCGGGCCGCGTCGCTCTCGCCCTGGTACCACAGCACCCCACGCACCTGACCGCCCACCGCCTTGGCCCGCGCCAGGCACGAGCCGTAGAGGCTGTCGCGCGACAGCGACGGCTTCCACTGGTCGATCGACGAGCCGCCCTTGGCGCAGGGCACCAGCAGGATGGGGCGGCGGCGCAGGCCCTTGGTCGCGCGCGCGAAGAACAGGCCCGGCCCGACGGCGGCCTGGACATCGGCCGACACGCCGTCGACCTGGCCGGCGGCGTCGTCCAGCGGGTCCAGCGCGGGGCGGAAGGTCTCGTCATTGCCGTACAGGCGGATGGCCGGGTCGGCGGCCTTCTCCTCGGCCGTCAGCTCTTCCAGCAGGCCGCGGCCGGACATGTTGGACTGGCCGGTCAGCAGATAGACATCAGGCTTAGGCGCAGCCGACGCCGCCGCGCTGGCGAGCGCCGCCAGCATCAGACCTGAAAGCAAGCTTGCGACGCGCACGAACGCTA
>JAEXJH010000412.1 GCA_023445955.1 Pseudomonadota bacterium | reverse complement strand
ACCCGGCGGTGCTCGACGATCCGCGGCTCCAGCCCCATGCCCCGCGCCCGCGTCAGGATGTTCCGCGCCAGGGGCGAGCGGTTGCGCCAGTCCCAGAGGTTCTCGATCGTGGCGATGATCGCGCCGTTGCCGGTGGCCCGGGCGATGGTCAGGTGGAAGTCACGGTCGGCGTCCTCGCCGCGGATCTCTTCCTCGACATGCATGCGCTGCAGCAGGCCTTCCAGCTCGCCGATCTGCTCGTCGCTGATCGAGGTGGCGGCCAGGGCGGCGGCCTCGCCCTCGAACAGGCGGCGGGCCTCGATCAGCTCGAAGGCGCCGATTTCGAAATCGACCTCGGCCGACGGCGCGGCGGGGCGGACATTGCCGGTGACGTAGATCCCCAGGCCGTGGCGGGCCTCGATCATGCCCAGCATTTCCAGGGCGATCATGGCTTCGCGCAGGGTGGGACGCGACACCCCGAACTGCTCGGCCAGCTCGCGTTCGGTCGGCAGGCGGTCGCCCAGCTTGTACTGCCCCGCCTCGATGGCGTCGGCCACGGAGTCGGCGATCTTGCGGTAGAGCTTGACGTTGTCTGACATGGGGCGGGGAGGCTCGGAAGGACGCGGAAAGGTGTCGGGACCGTGCGATTCACTACCACGGGGACCGGCGCGAATTGTCCTGTTTTTTCTCCCTCTACGACCAAGAGGTCAGGTTTTGACCAACCTCATGGCCAGACCTCACCAGTCGTGCATCGACCCATCCAGGCGCCGGGCCACCGGCAGATAGGCGCGCTGGTAGGGGTATTTCGCCGCCAGCTCCTCATCGATGTCGACGCCCAAGCCCGGCGCCTCGCCCGGGTGCAGCATGCCATCGCTGAAGGTGTAGGCATGCGGGAACACCGCGTCCGTCTCGGGCGTGTGGCGCATATATTCCTGGACGCCGAAGTTGGGGATCGACAGGTCGAAGTGCAGGGCCGCGCCCATGCAGACCGGCGAGAGATCCGTGGCCCCGTGGCAGCCGGTCCGCACGTGGTGCAGGTCGGCGAAGCTGGCCAGCTTCTTCAGGTGGGTGATGCCGCCGGCATGCACGACCGTGGCGCGGATGTAGTCGATCAGCTGCTCCTCGATCAGCTGCTTGCAGTCCCAGACCGAGTTGAAGATCTCGCCCACGGCCAGCGGCGTCGTGGTGTGCTGGCGGATGATCCGGAAGCTGGACTGGTTCTCGGCGGGAACCGCGTCCTCCATCCAAAACAGGCGGTAGGGCTCTAGGTCCTTGCCCAGGCGCGCGGCCTCGATCGGGGTCAGGCGGTGGTGGACGTCGTGCAGCAGGTGCAGGTCCCAACCCAGCCGCTCGCGGGCCGCCTTGAACAGGTCCGGCGCGCTGCGCAGATAGCGCTCGGTCGACCAGACGGTCTCCTTGGGCAGGTCGCTGTCGGCCGGCTCGTAGAAGAAGCGATCCTTGGAGACGCCGTAAGCCCCCGGCATGCCGGGGACACCCGTCTGCAGGCGGATGGCCTTGTAGCCCTGGGCCGCATAGTGGGCGGCGTTGTCGAGGGTCTCGTCGATCGTCTCGCCATTGGCGTGGCCGTAGACCATCACCCCGGTGCGGCAGGCCCCGCCCAGCAGTTGGTAGACCGGCAGGCCGGCGATCTTGCCCTTGATGTCCCACAGCGCCATGTCGACCGCGGCGATGGCGGCCATGGTCACCGGACCCCGACGCCAGTAGGCGCCCTTGTAGAGGTACTGCCAGATGTCCTCGATCTGGTGGGCGTCGCGGCCGATCAGGCAGGGGATGACGTGCTGGGACAGGTAAGCCTCGACCGCCAGCTCGCGGCCGTTCAGCGTCGCGTCGCCGATGCCGTACACGCCCTCGTCCGTCACGATCTTCAGCGTGACGAAGTTGCGCCCCGGGCACGTGACGATGGTCTTGGCGGCGATGATCTTGGGCATGGAGACGCGAGGACCTTGGGGTACGCTGGGTTTGAAAAAAACCGGGAGACCGAAAAGATCGAGGACGCGCCACAAGCGGGGCGCGGGGCGTCCATCTTCCTCCCTGCCTATCGGTTTACCGCTACCATGAGGGTTGTCAACCCAGTGGTCAGACCACTATGACTTTGGAGGACCGACCTTCTGAAGTCGGCGTATAAGCGGGAGTGGAACGGATGCGGCTTCTGGCCTTGGCCCTGGGTCTGATGCTCGTGGCGACGACCGCCCGGGCGGAGGACGGCTACGACCTCTGGCTCCGCTATCGCCCCGTGGAGGCGAGCGCTAAAGCCGCCTACGCCGCCCGCGCCGCCGCCATCGCGCCGACCAAGGACACCCCGACCCTGAAGGTCGCCCGCGCCGAGCTTGAGCGGGGCCTCACCGGCCTGGTGGGCGAGCCGGCCAGCGCCGCCGCAGGCTCGCGTGACGGCGTCATCCAGCTGTCGGTTACGCCCTCGAAGGATCTCGGCGACGAGGGTTACCGCATCAGCACCCGGCTGGTGAGCGGCAAGAAAACCACGGTCATCTCGGCCAGCCGCGACATCGGCGTGCTCTACGGCGTCTTCCGCTATTTGGAACTGATCCAGACCCGCCAGCCTGTGGACAACCTCGACCTGACCTCGGTCCCCAAGGTCAAGCTGCGGATGCTGAACCACTGGGACAACCTCAACGGCCATGTCGAGCGCGGCTATTCAGGCCGCTCGATCTTCGACTGGTGGAAGCTGCCCGGCCATGTCGACGCCCGCATGATCGACTACGCCCGCGCCAACGCCTCGATTGGCGTCAACGGCACGGTGGTCAACAACGTCAACGCCAAGGCCGACAGCCTGACCCCGGCCTATATCGCCAAGCTGGCGGCGCTGGCCGACACGTTCCGGCCGTACGGGATCAAGGTCTACCTCTCGGCCCGGTTCTCGGCCCCGATGGAAATCGGCGGCCTCAAGACCGCCGACCCGACCGACCCAGCCGTCGCCGCGTTCTGGAAGGCCAAGGCCGACGAGATCTACAAGGCCATCCCCGACTTCGGCGGCTTCCTGGTGAAGGCCAATTCCGAGGGCCAGCCGGGTCCGCAGGACTACGGCCGCACCCATGTCGACGGCGCCAACATGCTGGCCGACGCGGTCGCGCCGCACGGCGGCGTCGTCATCTGGCGCGCCTTCGTCTATTCGCACGAGCAGCCCGACGATCGCGCCAAGCAGGGCTATACCGAGTTCAAGGCCTTCGATGGCCAGTTCCGCGACAACGTCGCCATCCAGGTCAAGAACGGCGCCATCGACTTCCAGCCGCGCGAGCCGTTCCACCCGCTGTTCGGGGCCATGCCGAAGTCCAACCTGGGCATGGAGTTCCAGATCACCAAGGAATACCTCGGGTTCTCGACCCACCTCGTCTACCTCGGCCCGCTGTTCGAGGAGACCCTGAAGGCCGACACGATGACCGAGGGCCAGGGCTCGACGGTGGCCAAGGTGGTCGACGGCTCGCTGGACCATCACAAGCTGACCGTGATGGCCGGCGTGGCCAATATCGGCAGCGACCGCAACTGGTCGGGCTCGCAGTTCGACCAGGCCAACTGGTACGCCTTCGGCCGCCTGGCCTGGGATCCGGAGGCGTCGGCGCGCGATATCGCCACCGACTGGACGAAGATGACCTTCGGCAATGACCCGCGCCTGGTGACGCCGGTCGTGGCCATGATGATGGGCTCACGCGAGGCGGCGGTGGACTACATGACGCCGCTGGGCCTGCACCACCAGATGGGCCGCAGCCACCACTACGGCCCGGGACCGTGGGTGGCCGGCGGTCCGCGCGCCGACTGGACCAGCGTCTACTACGCCAAGGCTGGGGCTGATGGCGTGGGCTTCGACCGCACGCCGACGGGCAGCAACGCCACGGCCCAATACGCGCCGGACGTCGGCAAGTGCTTTGCCGACCTCAAGTGCGTCGACGAGAAGGACCTGCTGTGGTTCCACCACCTGCCCTGGGACTACCGCCTGAAATCCGGCGACACCCTGTGGGACGGGCTGGTCAAGCACTACGGGCGCGGCGTGGCCTATGTGGACGGCATGGAGAAGACCTGGGCCGGCCTGGCGCCCTATGTCGACGCTGAGCGCCACAAGGAAGTCGCCGACTACCTGAAGATCCAGCGCGACGAGGCGCAGTGGTGGCGCGACGCCTCGGTGGCGTGGTTCGGCAGCTTCTCGAAGAAGCCGCTGCCGGCGGGGGAGAAAGCTCCGCCTAAGTCGCTCGAATACTACGAAAGCCTGGAATTCCCCTGGGCGCCGGGCAACGGGCAATAGGTCTCCTCCCCCTTCATGGGGGAGGTGGCGCGGCCGCGAAGCGCGCCGTGACGGAGGGGGCTGGTCATGAGTCGG
>JAEXJH010000411.1 GCA_023445955.1 Pseudomonadota bacterium | reverse complement strand
GGCCAGGGTGGTGTCCCCCCCGAGCTTGGCGGCCGGGACGTGCTCGCGACGATCTTCGGCCAGAAGCGACAGGGTCAGCGGCCCGCCGGGCAGGTCCATGACCGTTCCGGCCAGCCTGGCCGACACGACGCGAAAGCGGTTGGACCGGGTGTAGGAGCCCGTGACGTCTCGCCGATAGGCGTCCAGCGCCTTGAGGAAGGTCTGGTGATCGCCCAGCGGCGACAGCGCCGGGAGGCCGGCAGGCGGCGCGCCCGCGAGGGCGGCGAAGTAGTCGCCGTCGACGCTGTGCTCGGTCCGTATGCTGCGGACCTCGGCCTCGCCCACCGTATAGTCGGCGTTGAGTTTCCAGGCGGCCGGCAGATCGATGATCAGGCCGCCGGTGGCCCGCGTCGTCGTCGTCCGGTTCCGCCGCTCGGTCGCCTGGCCTGGGATCGAATAGCCAAGGAAGATGCTGGTGGTGAAGGGGTTGGCCGGAGACTCCGGACCCAGATAGCTGCCGTCGTAGACCCCTATGGGGCTGAACGAGCGCCCCTCGTTGCGCAAGGCCAGTCCGTCGAAATAGGCCTCCACCGTCGGGCCGAACCGATGGCGAACGCTGAGCAGGGCCGACGACATCTCCGGGCGCGTAACCAGGCTGGCCTGCGGATCTATCAGGCCGGGTGCGAAGGCGGCGTCGACCTTTCCGGCATTGGCCATCAGCAGCGCGCCGCCATCGGCGGCGACGCCGCGATAGCCGGCCGCCACGAAGGTGGCGTTCGCGCTCAGCACACCGCCGCCATAGGCGTCCTTGAGGACGAGCGGCCCGGCGACGCCGTTGCCGATCTCACCGAGGTTGGCGACCCTGACGGCGGTGCTGGCGGGCGGTTCCTGAAGGAAGGACGCGGGGTCGTTGGCGTAGCGCCGCGCCCGGGCCTTGGCGGGATAGTCGCGCTCGCCGATGCGCAGATCAGCGCCGCGCGAAAAGCTGAGGGCGACCATCACGTCGGTGCGGCCACCGTCCGGGGTGAAGCCGATCCGCCCGTCCACCCGCTTGGTCGGTGCGTCGAAGCGGGCCGTATCGCCATAGGTGACCGCCAGGTCCGCGCCTCGGTAGTCGCGCTTCAGGACGATGTTGACCGTCCCGGCCACCGCGCCCGCGCCATAGATCCCGCCGGAGGTGGCGGTCAGCACCTCGATGCGCTCGACCGCCGACAGCGGCACACCGTTGATGTCGGGCTGCAGGAAGGCGTTGCTGTTCGAAGGCAGGCCCGGCAGGCGGCGGCCGTCGATCATCACCAGGGTCTGGCTGGCTCCCAGGCCGCGCAGATCGATCTCGGACCGACTGCTGCCGTTCTGCCCGACGGGGTCTTGAGCCGCGGCGCCGGCCTCGCCGTTGCTGGAGAGACGCCCGCGCAGGAAACCGTCGATGGTCTCGGCGTGCGACATGGCCAGGTCGCGGGCGCCCCAGACCTTGTAGGGCTGGATGTCGTCCTGGGTGCGCCGGATGTCGCTGTTCTGGCTGCGCCGGCCGGTGATCAGCAACTCGGGCAGGGCGACCACCTCGTCCACCTGCGGCGGTGCGGCGGCAGGGGGGCGGGCAAAGACGACGAAGGCGCCGTCCGGCGTGCGGCGAACACCCAGGGCGCTGCCTTCCAGCAAGCGGGCGAGGGCGGTCTCGACCGACATCCTGCCCTTCAGGACCGGGGGCGGGCCGTTGCCGACGACCGCCGACGAGAAGATCAGTTCAACACCCCCCTGCCGGGCCACGTCGAGCAGGGCCGAGGCCAGGGTCTGGCGACGAATGTCGAAGGTGAACAGGCGGCCGTTGGCGGCCTGGGCCGCGCCGCCCGTCAGGACAACCCCGAGGACGACTGCGGACAGCGCCAGAACAAGTCGGTCGGGCCGGCTAAGGGGCATCGGTGGCTCTGGCTACGCTTCTGGCTTTCGAATAACACCGATACAAGTTTCGCGGCCAGCCTGCCGTGGATGTGTTGCTCACGAGGCCGCAGCGACGTCCACGTGCTCCCGCCGCCAGCGGTTGGGCGTGCTGCCCACGACGGTGTGGAACACGCGGCTCAGGTGCGATTGATCGGCAAAGCCGCTGTCCAGCGCGATCTGGCTCAGAGCGATCTTCGTCTCCAGCATCAGCGTCTTGGCCCGCTCCACGCGACTGCGGATCAGGTAGTCGCGTGGCGAGACGCCGAAGCTGCCTTTGAAGCACCGGCCGAAGTGGCTGACGCTCAAGCCGACCAGTTCGGCCAGCTCCTGGTTGCTGGTGGGCTGGTCGAGGCGCTCGCCGATATGGCGCAGCACCTTGCGCTCCTGCCAGGGCGCGAGGCCGACATTGCGATCCTTGCTACCGTTCGGAGTGGGCTCCAGCAGGCGTGAGGCCTGGCCGATGAAGACCTTGGCCTGACGCGGGTCGATATCCAGCGCGCGTTCGGCGCGGCTCAGCATTTCCAGGAGCGCCTGGACGACAGGACCGGTGTAGGCGGGCGAGGCGCTGTTCAGCGAAAGGCTCAGAGTGCTCATGATCGTGATCTCCCATCGAGCGGTCAGTCGCCGCCTGACTGGGATCACGCAGGCCGATGCATTTTCCTCACCGACCTTTGTTCGACCAGGAGCGGTGGTCGAACTTTTCAGAAGAAAATAGGTCTAACGATTCCAATGTGATGGATGCATTTTGTGGGTCTCTGTCGCCCTCGATGGGGTGAAAAGAAAATTTTCCGGTGAGGACTTCTCCCAAGGCTGCGTTCTGCCCTTTCGAAGCCGACATCCACATGTCGTTGGACAGCCTGCGGAGTCTCTGATGGGAATGGCGAGAGGGGAGCTGATGACCAATGCCTCCGACGCCGCTGCGCGCGCGGACGCCTTCGCCAAGCAGGCGGCGGCGATGCGCGGGCCGCTGACGGCCTATTTCCGACGCCGGGTCCGTAACGCCGGTGAGGTCGAGGACCTGGTGCAGGAGGTCTTCCTGCGCCTGACCGTGCGCGGCACGCCCGACGACACCGATCACGCCAGCGCCTACATCTTCCAGACCGCCGCCAGCGTGCTGGCCGATCGTTATCGCCGTCGGACCGTGCGCCACGCCGACGAGCATGTGGCGCTGGATCCGGATCTGCGCGGCGAGCAGGATTTCGATCCCGCCCGCATCTATGCCGGCAAGCAGGCCCTGAACGCCGCCGCCGCCGCGCTGATGACCATGCCGGAGCGCACGCGGGCGGTTTTTCTGCTGAGGCGGATCGACGGGTTGCGGCACCAGGCCATCGCCGCCCAGTTGGGCGTCTCGGTCAGCGCTGTGGAGAAGCACATGGTCCGCGCCATCGAACACCTGATGGCCCACGCGGGAGACGCCCGATGACCCGCGAGACCCTGACCCCGATCCAGGCCGCCACGCGCTGGCTGGCCCGCGATGATCTCGACCAGTCGCCCCAGCGCGAGCAGTTCGCCGCGTGGCTGGACGAGAGCGAGGAGAACCGCGACGCCTGGACCCAGGTCCATGGCATGTGGGACGTCTTCGACGACGCCGATGACAGCGACCTGATCGCCGCCATGGCGCGAGCGGCCCGCCAGGCCGGTCCCGAGCCGGTCGCCAAACCGTTCTGGCCCCAGCTGATCGCGGCGTCCATCGCCGTGGTCGCCGTGTCGGCGGCGTTGCTGATAGGCGGCCAGCAGAGCTGGTTCGACCGGTCCGGCAAGCCGACCCAGGTCGCCGTCAACGAGACCGCCTCCCTCACCGCCGTCGGGCGAGCCGACTACGTGACCGGCAAGGGCCAGAAGTCGATCGTCGACCTGCCGGACGGCACGCGCGTCACCCTGGACGCCGACAGCGCCGTCGATGTCGCCTTCACCGGCGGCCGCCGCGACGTGCGCTTGCTGAACGGCCATGCCTTCTTCGACGTGGCCCACGACAAGGCCCACCCCTTCGCCGTCGAGGCGGACGGGCGGGTGGTCACGGCGCTCGGCACCCAGTTCGACGTTCGGCTGGCCCCCGGCGCGGTCCGGGTCGTGCTGGCGCAGGGCAGCG
>JAEXJH010000410.1 GCA_023445955.1 Pseudomonadota bacterium | reverse complement strand
GGCCAACGTACTGCGCGCCGGGGCGAAGAAGTACTCGCCGCCCTTCATGGTGACGAAGCCGCCGAAGACCTTGTCCACACTGCCCGCGGCCGGGTCATTCCAGCCCTTGGGGTGGCGGAGCAGCGATGGCGTCCCCTGCCCGATGATGGGATCGATGCCCGTGCCGCCGTCCAGGAAGTTCTCGTTGTTCGCCCACGAGATCTGGGTGAACTCGAACTGGTTGGCGATGTCGGACTGGTAGGCCATGAACAGCAGGCCGACCCCGCCCTCCGGCTCGTCCTTGGGATCGACCGTGCTGGTCCGGCGGCCATAGGGGATGCCCCGCCGGGCCATGATGTGGGCCCGCTCGCTCTCCAGCGGGATACCGAACTTGGTCGCGCTCTCGCCTCGCGGATTGGTCTTGCGCACGTGGGCGTGCACGGGACAGCGGGCGCCGGCCGGATCGCTGGCATAGGTGAAGTTGTTGCTGATCGGATCGACGTGGCCGTCGTCGCCGAACAGCTCGACCGAGGTGCCGTCCTCCCAGCGCCCGACCACCGTCGCGCCGGCCAGTTCGCCATTGCCGGCCGCCGCGCCCAGGTCCTCTTCGGCCTTCTTGAAGGCCTTTACGTTCTGCTCAAGCTTGCGGAACACGAAATAGCTGCCGAACGCCGTGGGCGAGGTCGAGCCGGGGTCCCTGACCAGCACCTGCTTCAACGGGAACTTGGGGTCCCAGACATCGATGCCGCCCTCGTCGACCTCGCGCGCGACGTCCTCCTTCAAGAGCAGCGGCTGGCTGCGGCCGTCGACATAGCCGAAGTGCTCCAGCCCGCCGCCGCCGGCGTTGAAGATCGCTCGCCCGGCTTCGGACGCGACGACCTTGCCGCCGCCGCCCAGCAGGTTGAGGATCTTGGTCTCCAGGTCGTCGACCGCGCTGGATGTCCAGCTGGCCTTGCTGTCGGGATCGCCCGCGATCAGCACCAGGGCGTGGATCGCCCCGCGATAGCCGCGATCCAGCGCCGCGACCGGCGGATCGCTCAGGTCGCCGCCCCGCGCCTTCATGCCCTGGCGGAAGGTGGCGTCCTCAGGCGCGCTCTTCGCCAGGTCCAGCGCCTTGTACCCCTCGAAGGACAGGTAGAAGGACACGAATGGCCCGCCGCTGACCTTGACCAGCTTGAACGCCTCGGCCTGGCGCAGCTGCTCCTTGGCCGAGATCAGCAGGATCGAGATATCGCGCACGAACTT
Source organism: Pseudomonadota bacterium (assembly GCA_023445955.1). GTDB lineage: Bacteria > Pseudomonadota > Alphaproteobacteria > Caulobacterales > Caulobacteraceae > Caulobacter. The sequence continues at coordinate 3,665 of JAEXJH010000410.1, read as the reverse complement.
GCGGGCGCGCGTCACGTCCTTGCCGAACTGCAGGAACAGCAGCCGCGTCGCATGGCGGCCGTGCCCCTTGAGGATATTGCCCTGCAGATCCGAAAGCATCGCCAGCTCGTCAGGGCTGGCGCTTTTCCATGCCAAGGCGTCGTCCAGATTGATCGTCATGAGAATTCCCCCGTTTCCTGAATGAGGGGAACTTAACCTTAATACTCGCCTGACGCGAATCTTGGATAACAGTGTTCTCTAATTCGTGAACGCCTCACTTGCCTATTGTACGATCGTATAGCAACCTCTCTCCCTATCCTGGGGAGCACCACGCATGGCCGAGACCACCACCCGCGACGCCGTGATCATCGGCGGCGGCCACAACGGCCTGGTGTGCGCCTTCTACCTGGCCAAGGCCGGGCTGAAGGTCACGGTCTGCGAGGCCCGCGGCGTGGTCGGCGGGGCGGCGGTGACCGAGGAGTTCCACCCCGGTTTCCGCAACTCGGTGGCCAGCTACACGGTCAGCCTGCTGAACCCGCGGGTGATCGCCGACATGGGCTTGCACGACTACGGCCTGACGTTCCTGGAACGGCCGATCTCCAACTTCCTGCCGATCAGTGACGACAAGCACCTGAAGCTGGGCGGCGGGCTGGAGCGCACGCAAGGTGAGTTCCGCAAGTACAGCTATCGCGACGCCGAGATGCTGCCGGCCTACTACGCCATGCTGGACGAGATCGGCGACGTGCTGCGCGACTTCGCCCAGGAGACGCCGCCGAACCTGGGCGACGGCCTGCCGGGCATGCTGCGCGCCCTGCGCCAGGGCGGCCGGCTGGCCATGCTGTCGCGCCAGCGCAAGCGCGACCTGCTGGATCTCTTCACCAAGAGCGCCCGCGACGTGCTGGACGGCTGGTTCGAGAGCGACGCCGTCAAGGCCGCCTTCGGCTTCGACGCCGTGGTCGGCAACTTCGCCAGCCCCGACACCCCCGGCTCGGCCTATGTCCTGCTGCACCACTGCTTTGGCGAAGTGAACGGCAAGAAGGGCGCCTGGGGCCACGCGGTCGGCGGCATGGGCGCGATCACCCAGGCGATGGGCAAGGCCTGCGAGGCGGCCGGCGTCGAGATCCTCCTGAACGCGCCCGTCGAGGGCGTGCACGTCGATGGCGCCAAAGCCGTGGGTGTGCAGTTGGCCGACGGCCGCCAGGTCATGGCGCCGATCGTCAGCGCCAACGTCAATCCGGCCTTGCTCTACAAGAAGCTGGTCCCGCCCTCGGCCCTGACCGCCGACTTCCGCAAGACAGTCGACGGCTACAAGAACGGCTCGGGCACCTTCCGCATGAACGTGGCGCTATCGGAGCTGCCGTCGTTCACGTCCCTGCCCGGCAAGGAGACCGCCGAGCACCACCAGTCGGGCATCGTGATCGCGCCAAGCCTCGACTACATGGACGCCGCCTATCGCGATGCGAAGGCCGACGGCGTCAGCAAGGCCCCAATCGTCGAGATGCTGATCCCCTCGACCATCGACACCTCGCTGGCCCCGCCCGGACAGCACGTGGCCAGCCTGTTCTGCCAACAGTTCGCGCCGGAGCTGCCGAACGGCCGCAGCTGGGACGACGAACGCGAAACCGCCGCCGACCTGATCATCGACACGGTCGAGAAGTGGGCCCCGGGCTTCAAAGCCTCGGTCGTCGGCCGCACGGCGCTGTCGCCGCTGGACCTGGAGCGCAAGTTCGGCCTGGTCGGCGGCGACATCATGCACGGCCACATGTCGCTGGATCAGCTTTGGGCCACGCGGCCGTTCCTGGGCCACGCCAGCCACCGCGCGCCGATCCACGGCCTCTACATGTGCGGGGCCGGCACGCACCCCGGCGGCGGCGTCTCGGGCAATCCGGGGCGCAACGCCGCTCGCGAGATCCTGAGGGACAAGGACTTCGTCACGGCGCTGAAGCTGTCGGTGGTGGGGCGGTGACCGCCATCTCCAACGAGGACCCGCAAGCCGACTGGGGTCTCCCCGGCTGGATCTACGGCTCCGAGCGGTTCTTTCGCGAGGAGCAGGACAAGATCTTCCGCCCGTCGTGGCAGATCGTCTGCCACCTGAACGACATCCCCAAGGCCGGCGACTTCCACACCTTCGACTTCGTGGGCGAGAGCCTGGTCGTGCTGCGTGGCAAGGACGGCGGCGTGCGGGCGTTCGCCAATGTCTGCCGCCACCGGGGCGCGCGGCTGCTGGACGGGCCGGTCGGGCGTTGCAACAGCCGGATCGTCTGCCCCTACCACGCCTGGACCTACGACCTGGAAGGCCGGCTGATTGGCGTGCCGATGCGCGACGACTATCCCGCGCTGGACATGGCTCAGGAAGGCCTGGCGAAGATCGAGACCGAGATCTGGCGCGGCTTTGTCTTCGTGCGGATGGAAGGGGCGGGTCCGTCCGTCGCGACCATGATGGCCCCCTACGAGGCCGAGGTCGCTCACTACCGCTTTGAGGACCTGCAACCGTTCGGCCGCGTCACCCTGCGGCCGCGCGAGGTCAACTGGAAGAACATCAGCGACAACTACTCGGACGGCCTGCATATCCCCGTGGCCCACCCGGGCCTGACCCGGCTGTTCGGCAAGGGCTATGGCGTCGAGGCCAAGACCTTTGTCGACAAGATGTGGGGCCAGTTGATCGACGAGCCGTCGGAGAGCCCGTCCGAGCGGCTGTACCAGGACCTGCTGCCGGACGTCCCGCACCTGCCGGACGACCGCAAGCGCCTGTGGACCTATTTCAAGCTGTGGCCGAACTTCGCCTTCGACATCTATCCAGACCAGGTGGACTTCATGCAGTTCATCCCGGTGTCGGCGGGCAAGACCATGATCCGCGAGATCGCCTACGCTCTGCCCGATGAGCGCCGGGAGATGAAGGCGGCGCGCTATCTGAACTGGCGCATCAACCGCCAGGTCAATGCCGAGGACACCGAGCTGGTGGCGCGGGTGCAGCAGGGCATGGCGTCGCGGACGTTCACGGCGGGACCGCTGGCGACGAGCGAGGTGAGCTTGCGCAGCTTCGGCCGGAAGATGCGGGCGCTGATCCCGGAGGCGCGGATGAGCCGGCCGCCGGAGGGATGGTGAGCCAACCCCGCGCCGCCTTCACCCGTGAGACCGCCGACGTCCGCCGCCAGGCTCTGGTCGCCGCCGCCGAAACCGTCCTCGCCCGCGAGGGCGTCGGCGGGACGAGCGTCCGCACGATCTGCGCAGAGGCTGGCGTCTCCCCCGGCCTGCTGCGCCACTATTTCGAAGGCGTCGACGACCTGATCGCGGCCGCCTACGAGGCTGTCGGCCAGCGGATCGACGCCGCCCTGGACACCGCCCTCGCCGCCGCCGGCCAAACCCCGCGCGAGCGCCTGCTGGCCTATCTCGGCGCCAGCTTCGCCCCGCCGGTGCTGGACCCGCAGCTGCTGGCCGCCTGGATCGGGTTCTGGTCCCTGGTGAAGACCAAGCCGCGCATCGCCGCGATCCACGCGACGTCGTACGCCGACTTCCGGGCGCGACTGGAGAAACTGCTGAGCGAGGCGGACGTCGCCGACACCCGCCTGGCCGCCATCGCCCTGACGGCGATCGTCGACGGCCTGTGGCTGGAGCTGTGCCTGGATCCGGCGACCTTCAGCCCGGACGAAGCGCCCGCGGTCGTGACGCCCGCGCAGGGCCGCGGG
>JAEXJH010000409.1 GCA_023445955.1 Pseudomonadota bacterium | reverse complement strand
GTGCAGATGGTGACCTGGTCGCGCGGATACTCATCCAGCAGTTCGGCCAGCGCTTCGTCGGTGAACAAGCCCGTTTCCGCCAGGCGATGATTGAACAGGACGATCTCGTCCTTGATCTTCGCGGTGTCTTGGCCCGGGAAATCGATCATCGACGTCATGGCGGTGTCTCGCAATGGGATCTCTGACCAGCATCGCCGCAAATTTGGCGCCAGCCTGAGCTTTCCCGGAACGAGCCCGTCAGGCCGAACGCAGGGCCTCGAAGCCGCGGTCGAGATCCGCCTTCAGGTCGTCGATCGCCTCCAGGCCGATGTGCAGGCGCAGCAGCGGACCCTCAAGGTTCACCGGCGTGCAGCGGTTCTTCAGCTGCGGATCGCAATGGATGGCCAGGCTCTCATAGCCGCCCCACGAGAAGCCCAAACCGAACAGCTTCAACTCATCCAGGAAAGCGTGGACGGCGCGCTGGCTGGCAGGCTTCAGCACCACGCCGAACAGCCCGCAGGCGCCGGTGAAGTCGCGCTTCCAGATCGCGTGACCCGGATCGCCGGGCAGGGCGGGGTGCAGCACGCGGGCCACCTCAGGGCGGTCCTGCAGCCAGCGGGCGATGACCAGGCCGTTCTCGTGGTGGCGCGGGAGGCGGGTGGTCAGGGTCCGCAGGCCGCGCAGCATGGTGTAGGCGTCGTCGGGCGAGACCGACCAGCCGATGTCCCACATGGCGTTGCCCAGCTCGTTGCCGATGTCGACATCCATGGTCGTGGCCGAGCCCATGAAGCAGTCCGAGTGGCCGCCGACATATTTGGTCAGGGCCTGGACGCTGATCGTCACGCCATGCGCCAGCGGCTTGAAATAGAGGCCGGCCGCCCAGGTGTTGTCGATTAGGGTCAGGACGCCCCGGTCGTTGGCGGCCTTGGCGATGGCCGGCACGTCCTGCATCTCGAAAGTCAGGGAGCCGGGGGCTTCCAGCAGGATCATCCGCGTCTTGGGCGTGACCAGCGCCATCAGGGCGTCGGCGTCCAAGGCCGGGTCGTAGTAGGTGGTGGTGACGCCGAAGCGGGTCAGGACGCGGTCGCAGAACCGGCGGGTAGGTTTGTACGCGCTGTCGACCACCAGGATCTCGTCGCCGGCCTTCAGCACCGCCAGCATCGCGCCGGTAATCGCCGCCAGGCCCGACGGATAGAGGGTGACGTCCGGCGAGCCCTCCAGCTCGGCCAGGGCCTTCTGCAGCGCGGCCGGCGAGGAGAGTCCTGTGATGCCGTAGGTGATCTGGTCGTCGTCGTAGAGTGACGCGGCATTGGGCAGCAGCACCGTCGAACCACGCTGGATGGGCGGATTGACCGTGCGGGCCATGGAAGTCGGCTCGGAGCCTGTACGGACCAGGCGGGTTTCTTCATCCATGGCGGGGGACTCTCGGCGACGCGGCAGTACGGTTGTGGTTTAAGGCCCCGCGCGCACGGTTCAAGGAGTGATCAGGTGTCGGTGCGTTTTGGCGTTGTGGTTCTGTCGGTGCTGGCGCTCGCAGCGTGCGGCCAGCGCGCGTCCGCGCCCGAACCGAAACCCGCCGAAACAGCCCCTCTGGCGATCAAGCCCGCCGCGCCCAGCAAGACGTTGAAGACGATCAAGGCCCGCGGGACCTTGCGCTGCGGGGTTAATCCCGAGCTGCCGGGCTTCGCCTTCCAGGATAACAGCGGGCGCTGGCGCGGCTTCAATGTCGACTTCTGCCGCGCCCTGGCCGCCGCCGTGCTGGGCAAGCCCGACAAGGTGACCTTCGTGCCGCTGGGCAACGAGGAACGGATCACGGCCCTGCGGACGGGCAAGGTCGACGTCCTGTGGCGCAACACCTCCTGGACCTTCTCGCGCGACGCCGGCGATCAGCTCGACATGGCGGCGATCTCCTATTTCGACGGCCAGGGCTTCCTGGTGCGCCGCAGCCTGAACCTGACCAGCGCCGTCGAGCTCAACACCGCCAAGATCTGCGTCCAGGCCGGCGCCACTTCGGGCCAGAACCTGGAGGACTTCTTCCGGGCGCGTGGCATCGCCTACACGGCCATGGTGTTCGACAGCGAGGAGCAGGCGCGGGCGGCCTATCAGGCCGACAAGTGCGACGCCTTCACCGCCGACATCTCGGCGCTGGCGGCGGCGCGGTCGGTGCTGGACGACCCGGCCGTCCACGTGATCCTGCCCGACGCCATCTCCAAGGAGCCGCTGGGACCGCTGGTGCGCCAGGACGACCCCACCTGGACCGACATCGTCCGCTGGACCCTCTACGCCCTGATCCTGGCCGAGGAACACGGAGTGACCAAGGTCAACGCCACGGACATGGCGACCGGCGCCGATCCCGAGGCGCGGCGGCTGCTGGGCGAGGGCGGGTTCGGCGCGAAGCTGGGCCTGGACGGCGACTGGGCCGCGCGCGCCATCACGGCCGGCGGCAACTACGGCGAGATCTTCGACAGGGAGATCGGCGGCGGTTCGGCGTTGAAGCTGGACCGGGGGCTGAACGCGCTGTGGAATGCGCCCAAGCCTGGCCTGCTCTACGCCCCGCCGATGCGCTAGGCGGCGGGACCCGTCGCAATCGGCGTGTCCGCCAGACCGCCCCATTCCGTCCACGAGCCGTCATAGACCGCCGAGCGCGGCTTGCCGAGACGCGCCAGCGCCAGGGCCACGACCGACGCGGTGATGCCTGAGCCGCAGGTCGAGGTGATCGGCTTGTTGATGTCGACGCCGGCGGCTTCGAACACGGCCTTGAGCTGATCGGCCGGCAGCATGGTCGCGTCGGGAGCCAATAGGGCCGACAGCGGGATGTTGCGCGCGCCGGGCATGTGGCCGCCGCGCAGGCCGGCGCGAGGCTCGGGATCGCGACCCTCGAAGCGACCGGCGGCGCGGGCGTCGATAATCTGTTCCTTGCCCGTCTCGACGACGCTCCGCATCTGCTCCAGCGAGCGGTAGATGTCGGCCTGGTAGCGCGGCGTGAAGTGACGTTCCTGCGGCGAGGCCGGGCCGTCCTCTACCGGGCGGCCCTCGGCCAACCACTTGGGCAGGCCACCGTCCAGCACCACCACGTCCTCGTGGCCCATGGCGCGGAAGTGCCACCAGGCGCGGGCCGCCGGCAGGATGCCGCTGCTGTCGTAGACGACGATCCGCGAGCCGTCGCCCAGGCCCAGCTTCTTTACGCGCGAGGCGAACTTCACCGCGGTCGGGATCATGTGCGGCAGGTCGGACGTCTCGTCGGAGATGTCGTCGATGTCGAAGAACACCGCGCCCGGGATGTGGGCGGCCAAGAACTCCGCGCCCGGATCGCGCTGGGCGGCCGGCATATGCCACGAGGCGTCGACCACGCGCACGTCCGGCGCGTCGAGATGCTCAGCCAGCCAGGCGGTGGAGACCAGCGGATCGGTGGGGGCAGCCATGGGAACGCCTCTGGAATTCAGACTCGGCGGCGACTTTACATCCAAGGCGGCGTCGGCAAGCCCTTTTCCTTCAGGAACTCGGGATTGAAGAGCTTGGACTGGTAGCGCGAACCGTGGTCGCACAGCACCGTCACGATGGTGTGGCCGGGCCCCAGTTCCCTGGCCAGCTTGATCGCGCCGGCGATATTGATGCCCGACGAACCGCCCAGGCACAGGCCCTCGTGCTGGACGAGGTCGTAGAGCACTTCCAGCATCTCCTGATCGGTGACGCGGAACGGGAAGTCGACGGTCAGGTCCTCGAGATTGGCGGTGACGCGGCCCTGTCCGATGCCCTCGCTGATCGAGGTTCCCTCGGACTTCAGCTCGCCGTCCTTGTACCAGGCGTAGAGGGCCGCGCCGTACGGGTCGGCCAGGCCGATCTTCACGCCGGGCTTGCGCTCGCGCAGGGCGGCGGCGACGCCGGTCAGGGTGCCGCCCGAGCCGACCGCGCAGATGAAGCCATCGACCTTGCCGCCGGTCTGCTCGAAGATCTCCGGGCCCGTCGTGGCGTAGTGCGCGTCGCGGTTGGCCGTATTGTCAAACTGATTGGCCCAGACGGCGCCAAGTTCTTCGGCCAGGCGTCCGGAATAGCGGACGTAGTTATTGGGATTGGAATAGGGGACGGCGTCCACCTCGACCAGCTCCGCGCCGAGCAGGCGGATGGCGTCCTTCTTCTCCTGGCTCTGGGTGCGGGGGATGACGATCGTCGTCTTGTAGCCCAGCGCCGAGGCGACCATGGCCAGGCCGATGCCGGTGTTGCCGGCCGTGCCCTCGACGATGCGGCCGCCGGGCTTCAACAGGCCTTTGGCCTCCGCATCACGAATGATCCCTAGCGCCGCGCGGTCCTTGACCGACTGGCCGGGGTTCATGAACTCCGCCTTGCCCAGGATCTCGCAGCCGGTGGCCTCGCTGGCGCGGGCGAGCCGGATCAGCGGCGTGTTTCCGATCGCGTCTAGGACGCTGGGCAGGGCGGTCATGGTCGGCCTTGGAGAGGACTTTTCGGGTGGCTGGTAGATCGTGTGGCGACCGACGGGCGCAACCCCAGTTTTCCTGAAGGCGCCTCAGCGCAGCCGCCAAATCCTAAGCTTCACCTTCGCTTAAGCTGATATCCACAAGCTGTGGATATCAGCTGCGGCTCAGGCCCAACTGGATGACATTGGTCCGTTCGGTGCGGAAGCCCGCCTCGCAATAGCTGAGATAGAACCGCCACAGCCGCCGGAAGCGCTCGTCGAAGCCGTCCTTGCGGATGTCGCTCCAGGCGGCTTCGAACTGCCGCGCCCACTCGGCCAGGGTGTCGGCGTAGTTTTGGCCAAAGCGCTTGAGATCGCTCCACTCCAGGCCCGCGCGCTCGGTCTCTTCCTTCAGCCGCGCCTCGCTGGGCAGCATGCCGCCCGGGAAGATGTAGCGCTGGATGAAATCGGTGCGGCCGCGATAGTCGGCGAACAGCTCGTCGCGGATGGTGATGATCTGCAGGCCTGCCCGGCCGCCGGGCTTCAGCACGTCGCGGATCTTGTCGAAATAGGACGGCCAGTACTCCTCGCCGACCGCCTCGAACATCTCGATCGAGGCCACGGCGTCGAACTGGCCCCGGACGTCGCGATAGTCGATCAGCTGGATGTCGGCCTTCTCGGCCAGGCCCTGCTCGAACAGGCGCTTCCTGGCGAAGTCGTACTGGGCCTGGGAGATGGTGATGCCGGTGACCTTGGCCCCGACCTCCTTGGCGGCGAACTCGGCAAAGCCGCCCCAGCCGCAGCCGATCTCCAGCACGTGCTTGCCGGGCGACAGATCGATGGTCCGGGCCAGGGCCGCGTACTTGGCGGTCTGGGCCTCGGGCAACGACTGGTTCGGCCGCTCATAGAGGGCCGAGGAATAGGTCATGCTGGGGTCCAGCCAGCGCGAGTAGAACGCGTTGCCCAGGTCGTAGTGAGCGTGGATGTTCTTCTTCGAGCCGTCGCGGCTGTTGCGGTGGAACAGGTGGTACAGGACGTTGACCACACGCATTACCGGGTTGCCGTCGACCAGCGCCGACAGCTTGTCGAAGTTCAGCGAGAACGCTTCCAGCACCGCCGACAGGTCGGGCGTCTCCCACTCGCCGGCCATGAAGCCTTCGGCGAAACCGATGTCGCCCGATGAGAAGGCGCGGCGGATGAAGTTGTAGTCGCGGATGCGGATCGTCGCGTCGGGACCCGGCTGGCGACCGCAGACCGTCAACGCCTTGCCGGTCGGCAGGATGAAGGTGACAGAGCCCATCTCCCAATTCGTCGCCGCCACGCGAAGGGCGGTGCGGAAGGCGGCCGGGGCGGCCTTCAGGTCGGGATCGTTCCAGAGCGTCGTATCCAAGGCGGGGCCTCGCATCCGGTTGCGCGTTCATTAACGCTGTTGACGACCGGATCGTAAAGTCACGCTTGGCTACAGGCTGCGATAGGCTTCCATGGCCTTTTCGCGCGCCTGGGCGTGGTCGACGATTGGTCTAGAATAGAGACGTTTGGCGGCGGCCGGCAGATGCAAGGCTCGCTCCCACGGCTTGTGGATAATTTCGTTCGGCACGTCCTTCAGCTCCGGAACCCAGCGGCGGACATAGACGCCCTTGGGGTCGAACTTCTCGCCCTGAGCGATGGGGTTGAAGATCCGGAAGTAGGGCGAGGCGTCGGCGCCGCTGCCGGCCACCCACTGCCAATTGCCGACATTGTTGGGCAGGTCGGCGTCGACCAGCGTGTCCCAGAACCAGGCCTCGCCCTCGCGCCAGTCGATCAGCAGGTGCTTGATCAGGAACGAGGCGACGATCATGCGCACGCGGTTGTGCATGAAGCCGGTGACCCACAGCTCGCGCATGCCCGCGTCGACGATCGGATAGCCGGTCTCGCCCTTGGTCCACGCCTCGAAGAAGGCAGGGTTCGATTTCCAGGGGAAGGCGTCGAACTCGGGCCGGAAGCTCTTGGTCGGCAGTTGGGGCCAATGGAACAGGATCGAGTGGTTGAACTCGCGCCAGCCGACCTCGGACAGGAACTTCTCGACCTCGCCGGCGGGCGCGTCGCCATGTTCGGCGGCGTTGCGGGCGGCCAGCCAGACCTGGCGCGGACCGATCTCGCCGAAGTGCAGGTGCGGCGACAGGCGCGAAGTGGCCTCGACGCCCGGCAGGTCGCGCTTCTCGCCGTAGCCGTCGACGGGGCCGGACAGGAAGTCGTCCAGCCGCTCCAGCGCGCCGGCCTCGCCCGGTGTCCATTCGTCGAAGCCCTTGGACCAGTCCGGCTTGGTCGGATGCAGCGCCCAGCCGGCGAGGCTTTCGCTGCGGGGGAAATGTTCCGGCGATTTCAGAGCCTTGGGCGCGGCTTCTACGACAACATGGGCTAGGTGCTCGCGCGCCGCCCGCCAATAGGGGGTGAAGACCTTGTAGGGCTGCTTGGAGCCGTTCTGCACCGTCCAGGGCTCGTTCAGCAGGCCGGCGTTGAAGCTCTGGCAGTCGACGCCGGCGTCTTTCAGGCGGGCCTTTATTTCGGTGTCGCGGTCGATGCTGGCCTTGTCGTAGAGCCGGTTCCACAGCACGCAGGTCGCGCCGCTATGGGCCAGTACGTCGTCCAGCATCTCGGCCGCCACGCCCTTGCGCAGCACCAGCTTATTGCCAAGCTTCTCAAGGCTTTCGGCCAGGCTCTTCAGCGACTTGTCCAGCCACCAAAGCGAAGCCGCGCCCATGGGCCGGACGCCCTTGGTCTCGTCGAGGATATAGAGCGCAATCACCGGCCGGCCGCTGTCGGCGGCATGGCGCAGCGCCGGATTGTCGGCTAAGCGCAGGTCGTTGCGGAACCAGACGATGATGGGTTCCTGATCCGTCTCTTTCCGCACTTGCCTCACCCCGCCCGAAAGGTCACCTCTTGGGCGCCTGAAATCCCTGTCCGCCGGAAGAGTTGCCTTGAGTCAGCCGAAAGCCGTAGCCCCGAAAGTCGTTCTATGAGCCGCCATATCGTTCTGGTCACCGGCGGCGCGGGCTTCATCGGCAGCAACGTCGTCGCGCGCCTCTGCGAGGATCCGGCCCTGGACGTGGTGGTGTGCGATCGCCTGCGCGACGCGGCCAGCGGCAAGTGGCGCAACATCGCCAAGCATCCGATCGCCGACTTCGTCGCGCCCGAGCAGCTGTTCGACTGGCTGGCCAAGCGCGGCGCCGAGGTCGAGTTGATCATCCACATGGGCGCGGTGTCCTCGACCACCGAGACCGACGCCGACAAGATCGTGCAGTCCAACTTCGTGCTGTCGCGCGACCTGTGGGACTGGTGCGCGCAACACGGCAAGCGCCTGATCTACGCCTCGTCGGCGGCGACCTATGGCGATGGCGCGCTGGGCTTCGAAGGCAAGGACGACCTGGAGAGCCTGCAGGCCCTGCGACCGCTCAACGCCTATGGCTGGTCCAAGGCGTTGTTCGATCTCTACGCCGTGCGCGAGGCTCATCGCGGTCACGCACCGGCCCAATGGGCGGGCCTGAAGTTCTTCAACGTCTATGGCCCCAACGAGGACCACAAGGACGGCATGAAGTCGGTCGTGGCCCAGATCTGGCCGCGCGTCGCGGCCGGCGAAGGGGTGAAGCTGTTCAAGTCGCACCATCCAGACTACGCGGATGGCGGCCAGCTGCGCGACTTCGTCTATGTCCGTGACGCGGTCGACGTGATCGCCTGGTTGTCCAGGAGCCCGGCCGTGAACGGCGTCTTCAACCTGGGCTCGGGCCACGCGCGCTCGTTCCGAGATCTGGCCGTGGCGACCTTCGAGGCGGTGAACCGCGCGCCGGACATCACCTATATCGACATGCCCGAGGTGCTGCGCGGCAAGTACCAGTACTATACCCAGGCCGATATGAGCCGCCTGCGGGCCGCCGGTTACAACGCGCCGATGACCACGCTGGAGGACGGTGTGGCCGACTATGTGGCCGGCTATCTGAACACCGAAGATCCGTATCGCTGACCCAAGGGCACGGTTGCCGCTAGCGGAAGCCGGCGTAGGCTGCCTCCTGAGATCGAGGCTTCGAACCTCGACGTCAGGGAGTACATCATGGCCGGCATCGCCGCCTGGGGCGCCTATGCGCCGCGTCTGCGTCTGAGCCGCAAGGCGGTGACCGAGGCCAATGCCTGGGTCGCCCCGAACCTGAAGGCCAAGGGCAAGGGCGAGCGCTCCATGGCCAACTGGGACGAGGACGCCCTGACCATGGCGGTCGAGGCGGCCCGCGACGCGCTGGGTCCCGACGACGATCGCAGCCACATCGACAGCCTCTACTTCGCCTCGACGACCGCGCCGTTCGCTGACCGACTGAACTCGGGGATCGTTTCGGCGGCCCTGACCCTGGAGAAGTCGATCGCCGCCAGCGACGTCACCGGCTCGCAGCGCTGTGGCCTGACGGCGCTGGGGCAGGCGCTCGCGGCCGGCGGGACGTCACTGGTCGCTATCGGCGAGCATCGCAAGGCCCGCGCGGTTTCGGCCCAGGAGCTGGACTTCGGCGACGGCGCGGCGGCCTTCGTGGTCACCGATGGTCCCGGCGCGGCCGAGCTGCTGGGACACGGCAGCGTCACCGACGACTTCGTCGACCACTTTCGCGGCGATGACGGCGGCTTCGACTACTATTGGGAGGAGCGGTGGATCCGCGACGAGGGCATCGTCAAGCTGGTCCCACCCGCGATCCGCAAGGCGCTGGAGGTCTCGGGGCTAAGCGCTTCTGATGTCGATCATTTCTGCTTTCCCTCGACCTTCGCGGGCATGGCCGCCACCGTAGCCAAGACGGTAGGGATCAAGCCCGAGGCTGTACGCGACAACCTCGCCGCCGTGATGGGCGAAGCCGGCTGCGCGCACGGGCCGATCATGCTGGCCCACGCCCTGGAAGACGCCAAGGCTGGCGAGGTGATCCTGGTCGCCCAGTTCGGCCAGGGCGCCGAGGCGCTGGTGTTCCGCGCCACCGGCCAGGGCCAGCGCCCCGGACGCGGCGTGACGGGCTCGCTGGCCGATCGAGAAGTCGAGACCAACTATCTGAAATTCCTGACCTTCAATGGTCTGGTCGAATGGGACAAGGGCATGC
>JAEXJH010000408.1 GCA_023445955.1 Pseudomonadota bacterium | reverse complement strand
CGTGTTCGACCTGGACGTCCGCTACAAGCTCGACGCCATCCTGAAGAACTCGTACATCCAGATGAACGTCTGGAACCTGTTCGACAAGGTGTACTACGGCAGCCTGGGCACCCAGATCACGGCCGCTTCGGCCGCGACCAAGGCCCTGTACGGCGTGACCAACCAACCGAACGCCTACATCGGCGCTCCGCGCACGGCGCAGGTGACGTTCCGCGTCGACTTCTAAGTCGAACGGGCTTCGCGATAAGGACGAGGGCGGCCCAGCGATGGGCCGCCCTTTTTCTTTGTCATCTAGGTTTGCTAACTAGGCGGCGCTTGACCTCGCGGCCTGCAGGGGCCATCTGCGCCCCCTTCGTTTTTCCCCCTTCACTGGGTTTGCCGAATGACCGTCACCGTTCCCGCCGAGTGGGCTCCGCACCGCGCCATGTGGGTGGGTTTCCCCAGCCACGCCGACCTCTGGCAGGAGGATCTCGAGCAGGCGCAGCAGGAAGTCGCCGATCTGGCCCGCGCTCTGGCCGGCCCGGGCGGCGAGCGCGTGCGCCTGATGGTGGTCGGCGACGAGGCCGAGGCGGCCGCCCGCGCCCTGCTGTCCGACACGACCGTGGAGATCGTCCGCGGCCAGTTCGGCGATATCTGGCTGCGTGACACCGGCCCGATCTTCGTCGACCGCGCGGGTTCGGCCTCGGCGGCGGGCTTCCAGTTCAACGGTTGGGGCGGCAAGTACAGCCTGGAGGGCGACGACATCGTCGCCGAGCAGATCGCCGCCGCCTCGGGCGCGCCGCTGGTCCGCAACGGCTTCATCCTCGAAGGCGGCGCCCTGGATCATGACGGCAACGGCACGATCCTGACCACGCGCCAGTGCCTGCTGAATGAGAACCGCAACGCCGGCTGGGACGAGGCCTCGGCGACCTCCGCCCTGGCCGATGCGCTGGGCGCCAAGAAGGTGCTGTGGCTGGGCGATGGCCTGCTGAACGACCATACCGACGGCCACGTCGACAACCTGGCCCGCTTCGTCGCGCCTGGCGTGGTGGCCTGCCCGATGGGCTTCGGCGCCGATGATCCGAACGCCGAGGTCTATGCCGAGACCGCCCGCCTGCTGGCCGGCATGACCGACAGCCGCGGCAGCCCGCTGCAGGTCGCCCGCATTCCGTCGCCAGGCCTGATCCTGGACGAGGACGGCGAGCCGATCCCGGCCTCGCACATGAACTTCCTGATCGCCAACGAGGCGGTCATCGTGCCGATCTACGCCGAGGAGTCGGGCGCCTTCGCCGTCGAGGTGATCAAGGGCCTGTTCCCCGAGCGCCAGGTCATCGGCCTGCCGTCGACCGCCATCCTGACCGGCGGCGGCTCGTTCCACTGCATCAGCCAGCAGGAGCCCGTCTAATGGCCCGCACCCTGAGCGTCGCCGCGATCCAGACCTCGTACGGCATGGATCTGCAGGCCAACATCAAGAAGACGGAAGCCTTCATCCGTGAGGCCGCCGCCAAGGGCGCGCAGGTCATCCTGCCGTCGGAGCTGTTCCAGGGCCCGTACTTCTGCGTCGCCCAGGAGGAGCGCTGGTTCGCCGAGGCCCATCCGTGGCGCGAGCATCCGGTGGTCAAGGCCATCGCGCCGCTGGCCGGCGAGCTGAGCGTGGTGATCCCGATCTCGATCTTCGAGCGCGAAGGCCCGCACTACTTCAACAGCCTGGTCATGGCCGATGCCGACGGCTCGCTGCTGGGGCTCTATCGCAAGAGCCATATCCCGGACGGTCCGGGCTATATGGAGAAGTACTACTTCCGGCCCGGCGACACCGGCTTCAAGGTCTGGGACACGCGCTTTGGCCGTCTGGGCGTCGGCATCTGCTGGGACCAGTGGTACCCGGAAGCCGCCCGCGCCATGGCCCTGATGGGCGCCGAGGCCCTGTTCTATCCGACCGCCATCGGCAGCGAGCCGCATGACCCCAGCCTGGACACCGCCCTGCCGTGGCGCCGGGCCATGCAGGGCCATGCCGTCAGCAACGTCATCCCGGTGGTCGGCGCCAACCGCATCGGCTTCGAGCCGTGGGACGGCTATCCAAACGGTGGCCAGACCTTCTACGGCTCGTCGTTCATCGCCGACCATCGCGGCGACCTCGTCTCGGAGCTGGGCCGCGCCGACGAGGGCTTGGTCAACGCCACCTTCGACCTCGACTTCCTGACGACGCACCGCGCCGCCTGGGGCTTCTTCCGCGATCGCCGGCCGGAATTCTATCAGGCGCTGGCCACCGGCCGACCCGCGTGATCGTCACCGACCGCCTGGTGCTGCGCCCGGCGGTCGACGCCGATCGGGACGCCATCGCCGACCTCAACGCTCATCCGCGGGTGGGCGAGTGGCTGGGTGGCGTTCGTGATCGCGCGCAGAGCGACGCCTTCGTCGATCGGGTCCAGGCGCATGAGGCCGAGCACGGCTTCGGCTTCTGGGTCGCGGAGCGCCCGGCGGACGCTCGGGTGGTCGGCATGACCGGGCTCTGGTGGGTTCCGCCCGAGGTAGGCATGTTCAAGACGGTCGAGATCGGCTGGCGCTTCCATCCCGAGGCTTGGGGCCAGGGCTACGCCACCGAGGCGGCCAAGGCGGCGCTGGCCTATGGCTTCACGACGCTGAGATTGCCCGAGATCATCGCCTTCACGGCCAGCACCAACCTCGCCTCGCAGAGCGTCATGCGCCGGATCGGCATGAGCCACGACCCGGCGCGCGATTTCGATCATCCGAGCCTGGCGGAGGATCATCCGCTGCGGGCCCATGTGGTCTACGTGGCGCGCGCCTAGGCTCCGCACCCCTCCGGGGCGCCCTTGGCCTTCGACGCCTTCACCTCTTCGCGCGCCTTGGCCAGATCGGCCATGAACGCCGGATCGTCGTGCAGCCGCGTCATCATGGCCGAGCCCAGGTAGCGGCCGGCCTCGACGTCGCTCTGGAAGTGGACGCCGCAGACGATACGGCTGTCGCCGAACGCCTTGCCGCGCGCCAGGATGGGCGAAGCCTTCTCCGGAACCAGCTCGGCGATCACCGAGGCCCAGGCCCAGCCGATCAGGCCGTGGCCGGACGGATAGGAGCCGTCGGTCTCGATCCAGGCCTCGCGCGGCACGCAGATCGGCGCGGTGTTGCCCACCGGCGGGCGGGGGCGCTGATAGACCGCCTTGGCCGGCTGGTAGATCTTGGCCGCGTCGTCGGTCAGGCGCAGCAGCAGGTTGGCCAGGGTCGGGGTCGCCTCGGCGCTGAGCGTCACGCCCGCCGCGCACGAGAAGGCCTTCAGGCCGTTCTTGCCCGACAGGTCCGCGTCGGCGATGGCCCGGCTCCAGGCCTCCGTGTTCACCAGCTTGCGGGTTTCGTCGAACTGCGCGCGTTCGGCCTTGCCGCGCGGACTGTCCGGCGTGGGCGGCGGGCCGATGATGGTCGCCGCGTCGATCGCGCCTGCCGGCAGATAGCCCGGCGGCGGCTTCACCCAGCCGGCCGAGGGCGCGGTGGTGGCGACTTGCGCGGCCGGCGCGGCGCCGTGCGCGAAGGGGTTGGGCAGGCCATCGATGGCCGAGCAGCCGGCCAGGGCCAGGCCCGAGGCGACGGCGGCGATGAACGCGAAACGGGACATCGAATGCTTCCGTGAGGTCATTCGCCCACAGAGCGGCGGGAAAGTCGTGCGTCAAGCGAAAGCGGATTGACGAGGAGATATGTTATTTCATAACACTTCGCCTCGGCCGCTCCCCCGGCCAAGTTTCAGTCGTTTCAGGACCGCCCATGCTTCGTCGCGTCGCCTTCTCCGCAGCGAGCCTCATCGCGCTCGCCGCCGCCGTTTCCGCCCACGCCGAAGCCCCGGCCGCTCCTGCCGCGGCGCCTGCGGCCGCGGAAGGCGACCAGGCCGGTAACGCCGTCGACAAGGTCGTCATCACCGCCGCGCCCTATGCGGTGTCGCTGGACACGGTGACCAGCAGCGTCAACGTCGTCACCCGCGACAAGCTGGACGTCCTGCCGCCCGCCGGCCTGGGCGACATGCTGAATGGCCAGCCGGGCCTGCGCTCGACCTTTTACGGTCCCGGCGCCAGCCGTCCGGTGATCCGCGGCCTGTCGGGTCCGCGCGTGATGGTGCTGCAGAACGGCGTCGGCCAGGTCGACGCCTCGTCACTGTCGCCCGACCACGCGGTGGCGTCGGATCCGGGCGAGGCTTCGCGGGTGGAAGTGCTGCGCGGTCCCTCGACCCTGGCCTATGGCGGCTCGGGCATCGGCGGCGTGGTCAATGTCATCGACGACCGCGTGCCCTCGTCGGCTCCGGCCAACGGCTTCGAAGGCCGCCTGGCGGGCTCGGTCTCGTCGGTCGACGACGGCAAGTCGATCAACGGTTCGGCCAAGTTCGGCAAGGGTCCGCTGGTGTTCGCCGTCGACGTCGATCACCGCACGAGCGGCGACTACAACGTCCCGAGCCCTCCGGTCTCCTCGCGCCTGGCCCGCGCCGAGGGCCTGACCGTCGATCCCGACAAGAAGGTCAAGAACGCCGACGTCGAGGTCGACGCCTATGGCGCCGGCGTCTCCTACGTCCACGACAGCGGCTTCTTCGGGGTCTCGGTCAAGAAGATCGATACGACCTACGGCGTGCCCTACCGGCAGATCCTGGCCCCGATCGATCCGAGTGCGGAAGGTCCCGTCTCGATCCACCTGCAGCAGACCCGTTATGACCTGCGCGGCGAGCAGGACGTCGACCTTGGCCCGTTCGACAAGGTCCGCCTGTCTGTCGGCCACGCCAAGTACGAGCACGCCGAGATCGGCGTCGACAGCGGCGCGGTCGGCACCCGCTTCCTATCGGACGGCACCGAGGGCCGCCTCGAACTGGTCCAGAAGGAGCGCGACGGCTGGCAGGGCGCAGTGGGCTTCCAGGCCCTGAAGCGCCACTTCGAAGCCATCGGCGATGAAGCCTTCGTGCCCTCGACCGACATCACCGAATACGGCGTCTTCACCCTGCAGCGCCTGGACAAGGGCAATTGGGGCGTCGATGCGGGCCTGCGCTTCGACAGCCGCGAGCTGAAGACCAGCTTCGCCGATAAGACCTTCGACAACGTCTCCGGCTCGCTGGGCGTGTTCTACAAGCCCGCCGAGCACCAGTTCGTGGCCTTGACGGTGTCGCGCAACGGGCGGGCCCCGACCGAGGCCGAGCTGTTCGCCGACGGTCCGCACCCGGGCACCGGCGGCTACGAGGTCGGCGACGCGGACCTGAAGTCTGAGAAGGTGGTCTCGGTCGAGGCGACCTATCGCTACACCGGCGACCGCCTGCGCGCCGAGGCCCACCTCTGGGGCGCCCAGTACAACGGCTTCATCGAGGAGGCCCGCACGGGCGCCGAGGAAGACGGCCTGCCGGTGTTCCAGTACAGCCAGACCGACGCCAAGTTCCACGGCGCCGAGGTCGAGGCCTCGTACGTCGCCTGGCGCGAGGGCGACCAGTCGCTGAAGCTGGAAGGCAGCTATGACTGGGTGCGCGGCTCGACCGACCTGGGCATCGCGGCCCGCGTGCCGGCGTGGGCCCTGACCGGCCGCGCCATCTGGACCGTCTCGCGCCTGGAGATCCAGGGCGAGGTGCGCCGCGTGGCCAGCCAGAACCGCGTCTCGACCTTCGAACTGCCGACCGACGGCTACACCCAGGTCAACGCCATGGCGACCTACAAGGTGGCCGACACGGGGCTGCGCCTGTTCATCGACGGCCGCAACCTGACCAACGAGACCATCCGCGAGCACGTTTCGTTCCTGAAGGACTTCGCGCCCTCGCCGGGCCGCTCGGTCCGCGCCGGTTTCGCCTGGCGCTTCTAGCGCCAGGTCGAAAG
>JAEXJH010000407.1 GCA_023445955.1 Pseudomonadota bacterium | reverse complement strand
TGGGCCAGGCCCTGGGCGGGGGCTGGCGCTGAAAACTTTTTGAGGCCCGGGCCGCGCGACTCTAACACTTGTTTGAGCGCACGATCGGAGCCTGAGCATGACCACCGCCTATCTCTGTGACGGGATCCGCACGCCTTTCGGACGCTATGGCGGCGCGCTCGCCAAGGTACGGGCCGACGACCTGGCGGCTATCCCGCTGAAGACGCTGGCCGCCCGCAACGCCGGCCTCGACCTGGACGCCATCGACGAAGTCGTGCTGGGCTGCGCCAACCAAGCCGGCGAGGACAACCGCAACGTCGCTCGCATGGGCCTGCTGCTGGCCGGCTACCCGGTCGGCGTGCCGGGCGTGACCGTCAACCGCCTCTGCGCCTCGGGCTTGGAGGCCATCGGCTACGCCGCCCGCGCCATCGCTTCCGGCCACAACGATCTCGTCATCGCCGGCGGCGTCGAGAGCATGAGCCGCGCCCCGTTCGTCATGGGCAAGGCCGACAGCGCCTTCTCGCGCAACGCCGAGATCTTCGACACCACTATCGGCTGGCGGTTCATCAACCCCGCCATGCGGAAGCTGTACGGCGTCGACTCCATGCCCGAGACCGCCGAGAACGTCGCGGTCGACTACGGCGTCAATCGTGCGGACCAGGACGCCTTCGCCCTGCGCAGCCAGCAGCGGGCGGCGGCCGCCCAGGCCAATGGCTTCCTGGCCGGCGAGATCACCCCCGTCGAGATCCCCGGCAAGGCCGGTCCCACGATCGTCGACCGCGACGAGCATCCGCGCGAGACCACGCTCGAGGCGCTGGCCAAGCTGAAGCCCGTCGTCCGCGAGGGCGGCACGGTGACAGCCGGAAACGCCTCGGGCGTCAACGACGGTGCGGTGGCCCTGATCGTCGCCTCCGAGGACGCCGTGAAGCGATACGGCCTGACGCCCCGCGCTCGCATCACCGGCTATGCCACCGCCGGCGTCGCGCCGCGCGTCATGGGCATCGGCCCGGTGCCGGCGGTGCAGAAGCTGCTGGCCAAGACCGGTCTCTCGATCGGGGACTTCGACACCGTCGAGCTGAACGAGGCCTTCGCCGCCCAGGGCCTGGCGGTGCTGCGACAACTGGGCCTGCCCGACGACGGCGCCCATGTGAACGCCAATGGCGGCGCGATCGCGCTGGGCCACCCGCTCGGCGCGTCTGGAGCGCGGCTGGTGCTGACGGCGCTGCGCCAGCTGGAAGCCACCGGCGGCAAGCGCGGCCTGGCCACCCTCTGCATCGGCGTCGGCCAGGGCGCGGCGCTGGCCTTCGAGCGCGTCTAGTGGCGGACGCCGAGCTCATCGAGGCCCTGCGCCAGACGGTGCGGGCCCTGTGCCGCGACTTCCCGCCGCCCTACTGGCGCGCTCTGGATCGCGAGAAGGCCTATCCGACCGACTTCGTGGCGGCCATGACCAAGGCCGGTCTGCTGGGCGTGCTGATCCCCGAGGAGTATGGCGGCGGCGGTCTCGGTCTGATGGCGGCGGCCGCGATCCTGGAGGAGGTCCATGCCAGCGGCGGCAATGCGGCCGCCCTGCACGCCCAGATGTACACGATGGGCACCGTCCTGCGGCATGGCTCGACCGCGCAGAAGGAGACCTGGCTGCCCCGGATCGCCGACGGCTCGATCCGCCTGCAGGCCTTCGGCGTCACCGAGCCTACGGCCGGCACCGACACCACCTCGATCTCGACCTTCGCCCGGCGCGAGGGCGACACCTACGTCATCAACGGTCAGAAGGTCTGGACCAGCCGGGCCGAGCATTCGGACCTGATGGTCCTCTTGGCGCGCACTACGCCCAAGGACCAGGTGACGCGCAAAGCCGATGGCCTGTCGGTGTTCCTGGTCGACATGCGCGAGGCGAAAGGACGTGGACTGACGATCAAGCCGATCGCCACCATGCTGAACCACGCCACCACCGAGGTGTTCTTCGACAACCTCGTCATCCCCGCCGACAGCCTGATCGGCGAGGAAGGCAAGGGCTTCCGCTACATCCTCGACGGCATGAACGCCGAACGCATCCTGATCGGCGCCGAGTGCCTGGGCGACGCCGCCTGGCTGATCGGCAAGGCCCGCGACTACGCCAACAGCCGCGTCGTCTTCGGACGGCCGATCGGCCAGAACCAAGGGGTGCAGTTCCCGATCGCCCGCGCCTACGCCCAGGCCCACGCCGCGCGTCTGACAATCTATGACGCCGCTGCTCGCTACGACGCCGGGCTCCCCTGCGGAGAACAAGCCAATATCGGCAAGATGCTGGCCTCGGAGGCCTCATGGGCGGCGGCCGACATGTGCTTGCAAACCCATGGCGGTTTCGGCTTCGCCGAGGAGTACGACATCGAGCGCAAGTTCCGAGAGACGCGTCTCTACCAGGTGGCCCCGATCTCGAAGAACCTGATCCTGGCCTATGTCTCCGAGCACGTGCTCGGCCTGCCGCGGTCGTACTGATGATCCTGGCGGCCTCGGACCTGGCGCGGCTAGCGGCGGTGCTCGACCGGCCCGACGCGCCGGCTGAGGTCCCGCCGGCCTGGCACTGGGCGTGCCTCGCCGCACCGGTCCGACGATCCGACCTCGGCTCCGACGGCCATCCCAAACGCGATCCTTCGTTGCCGCCCCGGAGAATGTTCGCAGCGTCTGACATGACCTTCGCGGGACCGCTGCTGCCAGGCGTAGAAACCGAACGCGTCGAGACCATCGCCGCCGTCGAGGAGAAGGCCGGAGCCAGCGGCCCCCTCACCTTCGTCACCCTGGACCGGACGTTCAGCCAGGCCGGCGCAGTCCGCGTCAGCGAGCGCCAGACGATCGTCTACACCGCCGCGCCGCCCGCGCCGCGCACGTCCGACGCGCTACCAGCTGGGGCCGACTGGAGCGTCCAGACGCCTACCGATCCGGTGCTGTTGGCGGCGTTCTCGGCGGCGACGTCCAACACCCACCGCATCCACTACGACCTGCCCTACACGACTCAGGTCGAGGGCTATCCCGGCTTGGTCGTCCACGGCCCGCTGATCGCCCTGCTGCTGCTGGAGGCCATGCCGGCCCGACCGCTGAAGCGGTTCTCCTTCCGCGCCCTCAAGCCCGCCTTCGTCGGCGAGACGATCGCGGCCAAGGGCCGGCTCACGGAAGACGGCGCGGAGCTGTGGGCCGAGACGGGCGGCGCGGTGCTGATGAAGGCCAAGGCGACCTTCTAGGCCCACCTACTCCTCCAAGGTCGACGTATCGAAGCCGTGGTACAGCGACAGGAACCGGAACGGATGGTCCGGGACATATTCCTTGAACATCACGTTGTTGATGTCGCTCTGGGTGTCGAAGCTGCCGATGCGGGCGCCCGGCGCGTGCAGCTCCAAATGATGGCGGGCCAGGTTCAGGGCGACCTGGTCAATCCAGCGGGTCACGGTCGGACGGTTCAAGCGCTCGTCCAGATAGGCGCGCAGCCAGCGCAGCAGGATGCCCGTCTCGGCCGTCGGGCGCGCCAGCACCAGGTTGGCGGTGATCCGCGACCCGGCCTGGAAGTTCTTGTCGTTGAGGTTCAGCACCAGATCGGCGTCGGCCCACTGGTCCAGCAGGTCGGCGACGCCGCGCTGTAGCAAGAGGTCGATGTCCGACACGAACACTGGCCGCCCCAGCAGGTCCAGAAGCCCGCCCAGGCGCTGGAAACGCACCGACTGGTAGTGGGCGACGGGGATCTCGATCAGGCCCTTGGGCGGGGCCTCGAAGCACTGGGTCGTCACCGCCGAGGCGTCGAAGTCGTCGCCGACGAAGATCACCCGCGGGTCGCCGATCCGCACCGTCGCGGCGGCCTGCGCCAGCTGGCCCGCGCCGCCGATGACGTGGATCACCACTAGGAACGGCACGTCGCTGTGCTTGAGCACCGACAGGGCCAGCCAGCGGCCGTAGAGTTCGACATAACGGGCGTCGGCGGCGGCGAAGAACACCACCTGCGCGCCCAGCGCGTCGGCGTGCGCCTTCAGGCCCGCTTCGTCCAGGGTCTGGCCATCGCCGGTCAGGAAGGTCTGCGGGCCGTCGTCCGGCGCGGCGGGGGTCGGGTCCTCCACGCGCGCGCCGGTCAGCGCCTCCATCACCACGCGATAGTGGACGACCCAATCGATCCATTCCTCGCCCGGCGGCTCCACGGCCATCGCCCCGGCCTCGGCCAGCACCAGTTCGAACAGGTCGATGCGCTCGCGGGTCAGCGGCTCGCACAGGATCAGGCTGGCCGCATCGTGGTAGAACTTCATCCGCCCCAGCGGATGCAGGCCTGACTGCGTGTCGCGGGCCGTCGCCAAGGCCTTGGTCAATTCGCCAGCGACGTCCAGCGCCGGTTCGGACGGCGCGTCGGTGGGCGGAGCCTCGGCCGGCACGCCCTCGAAGAAGCGGCCCAGCAGGGCCAGGGCCTGCGCGCCGGCCGGCAAGGCTCCCTCGCCCAATATCACCGCGAACCGCAGGGCTCCGCGCCACTGCACCTGCAGCTCGAACCGCTGCGGCGCCTGGGCCCACACGGCCTCGCCTGGGAAGGTCAGGTGCTCGAGCAACGGCGTCTTGGGCGCCAGCACCAGGACGCCTTCGAGATAGTCGGCGGCCCAGCGGTGATGGGCGAAACCGCGATAGGCGCCCTCGGGTTTCAGAGCCTCCAGATAGCGCGACGGCGTGGTGATCCAGCCGGCCTCGGCGATCAGCGGCAGGCGTTCCAGCAGCACGGACGGCCGGGTCAGGGTCTGGACCACATGGGCGGCCACGACGCAGTCGAAGCGGCCCTCGCGCGCCACGCGGTTCAGCACGGCGCGATAGGTCTCGGGGTCGGACAGATCGCCGGGGAAGTCGGCCGCCGCCCCGCCCAGGACAGAGGCTTTCAGATCTTCCGGCCAGCCGGGCGGAACACCGCCGACCAGCAGGATGCGAAAGTCTGGATCCTGCGCCCTTTGCCGCTGCAGCTGGGCCACGAGGCCGGACAGGTCGTTCAGGCCCGCGAACTGGCCAGACTGCGATGGCCGGGCGGCACGGGCGCTGAACAGCGTATCCGACGTCTGGTCGGTCACGCCGGTTCGCCGTCCCACAGGCGGCCGTCGGCGGGAATAGCCTTGACCCGATTGCGGCGCGCCAGTTCGTGGCGATAGAGGCCGTGCAGGTCCGGCTCGGCCTGCATCTCGCGGTC
Organism: Pseudomonadota bacterium; assembly: GCA_023445955.1. Classification (GTDB taxonomy): domain Bacteria; phylum Pseudomonadota; class Alphaproteobacteria; order Caulobacterales; family Caulobacteraceae; genus Caulobacter. The sequence continues at coordinate 2,044 of JAEXJH010000407.1, read as the reverse complement.
GTCGCGGTCCAGCGCCAAGCCGATCTCCAGATAGGTCGACAGGTTTGTGAGGTTCGGGCTGGGGCGTTGGCCGGCCTGATATTCGGCGACCATTTCGCCGTAGAGGTCCTCCAGCTTGCCCGCCAGCAGGTCCATGTCGAACAGCACGCTGGTGTCGCGATTGGCTTCCAGCGTCTCGCGCAGGGCCTGGGCCTTGGCGCGGTCGGCGCCGATCTCGACAGCCTTGTCGACATAGGCCTGGGCGCTGTCGACCACCAGCTCGGGCAGGCCGGCGCTGCGCACCAGGCTGCCGCAGACCCGCGAGGCGAAGCAGCGGCCCGACCAAGTCAGCACCGGCACGGCCATCCACAGCGCGTCCGAGGCCGTCGTATGGGCGCCGTAGGGCGTGGTGTCGAGGAAGAGGTCGGCCAGGCGGTAGCGCGCCAGGTGATGGGCGTTCTGGAGCTTCTGTGCGAAGACCAGACGGGTGCGATCGACGCCCCGGGCCTCGGCCGCGTCGCGCAGGCGGGCGTTGGTCTCGGGATTGCTGTCCAGCAGCCACAGCACGCTGCCGGGCGTGCGCTTGAGGATCTCCATCCAGCGGTCGAAGACGTGCGGCGTGATCTTCTGCGTGCCGTTGAAGCAGCAGAAGACGAAGGCGTCTTCGGGCAGGCCGGCCTCGGCGCGGGTCGGGACGACGTCATGCACCTTCCGCCGGCGATCGTTGGGCTGGTAGCAGGGGATTCGCCGCACGGCCTCGGAGTAATAGAGCTCCATCTCCGGCGGGATGATCCACGGGTCGGCGACGATGTAGTGGTGATAGTCGCTGCCCATGGTGCCGGGATAGCCCAGCCAGTTGACCAGGATCGGCGCCGGGCGGCGGGCGAAGACCGAGGTGCGGGCGTCACGCGTGTGGCCGTTGACGTCGACCAGGACGTCGATGCCGTCGTCGGCGATGCGCTGGGCTGCTTCATCGTCCGACATCGGACGAATGTCGGTGAAGTGCTCCACCGCCGCGCGGATGCGGGTGTTGAGGCCGTCGCTGGACTCCGGCCCGCAGTAGTAGGCGAAGACCTCGACCTTCTCGCGATCATGCACTTCGAACAGTTCGGCCATCAGATAGCCGACGGCGTGGTCGCGCAGGTCCGACGAGATGTAGCCGATGCGCAGGCGGCGGCCGGTCAGGTCGATCGGCGCATCGCGGCGGTCGGCGCGGACCTGTTCTGGCGTGACCTTGGCCTCGCGCTCGACGAAGCGATTGCCGGCGGCCAGCAGCAGCAGCGGATCGTCGGTATAGGCGCCCACCGACAACGGATTGACGCCTTCCAGCAAGGTCTCGCGGGTCACGCGCTCGGTCGGCTGCAGAGCCGGCCACTTGCACTGCGACAGGCGGGTGGCGACCAGCTGGCCGATCACGTCCATGGCCTTGGGATCGAGCTCTGCGGCGCGCTGCAGCGCCAGCTCGGCGCGGGCCGACTGATGCATTTCGCCCAGCAGGCGAGCGATCTGCTTGAGGCAGGTGAAGGCGTAGCCGACGCCCACGCCGGTCATGATCACCTGGCGGTTGGCGCCCGCTTCCCAGGTGGCCACGGCCAGCTCGCCCAGGCCTGCGCGCTCCTGGATGCCGCCCAGGTTCACATAGGCCGGCATGAAGTCGGCGTTGAGCTTGATGGCCAGCTCCAGCGAGGTCGCCGCGCCGGCGTTGTCGCCCAGCGCCGACTGCAGGACCGAGCGATTGAACAGCGCCACCGACAGCTGCGGGTGTTCGTCGTTGAACTTGATCCAGATCTTGTAGGCCTGGTCGGCCAGGGCCGGCTGCCCCTCCCCCGCCAGATTCGACGCAAGGGTGATCAGGTCGCCAAGCGAGCAGCTCTCGGCGGTCAGCGTGCTGAGCAGGTTCAGCGTATCGACGTCGGCCATTGTCTTCCTGAAACCGATGGGCGGCGGACAGACGCGCGTAAAGACCGCGCGCGAGTCAGCGCTGCGTGATCATGGCATGGGGTTGGGAACTCGACCAATGCCCAGAGCGCGAAGGTCGAAGGGGTCCGGCGCGCCCCCCCCCCCC
>JAEXJH010000406.1 GCA_023445955.1 Pseudomonadota bacterium | reverse complement strand
TGGGGCCGTCGCACAGGGCCTTGTCCGGGTCCGGATGGAACTCCAGGAAGATGGCGTCGGCGCCGGCCGCGATGGCCGCCTTGGCGATGATTGGCACGCCAGCGCGACGGCCGCCGGTCGAGGCCCCGCCGGTGCGGGGGTCGGCGCCCGGCAACTGCACGGCGTGAGTGGCGTCGATCGACACCGGCACGCCCAGGGCCTGCATCTCGGCGATGCCCAGCATGTCGACGACCAGGTTATTGTAGCCGAACGAAGCGCCGCGCTCGCACAGCATGATCTCGAGATCAGGCGCGGCCTCGCGGGCCTTGCTGATGATATTCTTGCAGTCCCAGGGCGCGATGAACTGCGCCTTCTTGGCGTGCATGATGCCCTGCTGGGCGGCCGTGGCCCTGGCGGTGGCGACGATCAGGTCGGTCTGGCGCACCAGGAAGGCGGGGACCTGGACGAGGTCGGCGACGGCGGCCACCGGTTCGGCCTGCTCGACCTCGTGCAGGTCGGTGCAGATCGGCACGTTCAGCTGGCGCTTGACCTCGGCCAGCATCTTCAGGCCCTCGGTCAGGCCCGGCCCACGATAGCTCTTGATCGACGAGCGGTTGGCCTTGTCGAAGCTGGCCTTGAAGACATAGGGCAGGCCGAGATCGGCGCAGATCGCCTTCAGCTCGGTCCCGACCTTCAGCGCCAGGTCCAGGTCCTCCAGCACGTTCAGGCCGGCGATCACCGCCATGGGCTGGCCGTCGCCGATCGAGATGTTCCAGCGCTTGAGGTGGGCGACGGGCATGCGGAATCTCCTGGGGGCAGATGGCGTCCATCTACCCCCAGGCGATGGCGAGAACTAGCCCAGCTTCACCAGCATCTTGCCCAGGTTCTCGCCGGTGAAGAGCTTGAGGAACGCGTCCGGAGCGCGCGCGACGCCGTCCTCTACGGTCTCCTTCCAGACGATCTTCCCGGCCTTGATCCACTCGGCCATGTCCTTGGCGAACTGCGGATAGAGGTCGTAGTGGTTGGAGACGATGAAGCCCTCCAGGCGCAGGCTCTTCCCGACGGCCAGGATGATGTTGGGCGGGCCTTCGGCCTTACCGGTCTCGTTGTACTGCGAGATCATCCCGCACAGGGCGAAGCGGGCGAACGGGCGGGCCGAGTTGATGGCCGCCTCGAGGTGGATGCCGCCGACGTTCTCGAAATAGACGTCGATGCCCTTGGGGGCGACCTTAGCCAGTTCGGCGACGACATCGGGCGTGGCCTTGTAGTCGATGACGTGGTCGACGCCGATCGACTTCAGGAACGCCACCTTCTCGGGGCCGCCGGCCGAGCCGATCACCGTGTGGCCCTTCAGCTTGGCGATCTGGCAGACGACCGAGCCCACCGCGCCGGCGGCGGCCGAGACGAACACCACGTCGCCGTCCTTCAGCGCCGCGACGCGCAGCAGGCCGGCATAGGCGGTCATGCCCGGCATGCCCACGACGCTCAGGAACGCCTGGGGCGGCAGGCCGTGGGTCTCGATCTTGGTGATCGCGCCCATGCCGGCGGCGGCCAGCGACTTTGGGTTCGCATTGAAGGCTTCGCGCCAGCCGAACATCGAGTTGACGATGTCGCCCGGCTTGAAGTCGGGATCGTTGGAGGCGGTGACCTCACCGATCGCGCCGCCTTGCAGGGCCTGGCCGATCTGGAACGGCGGCACGTAGCTGGGACGGTCGTACATGCGGCCGCGCATATAGGGGTCGACCGACATCCACAGGTTCTTGACCTGCACCTCGCAATCGCCCGGCGCGGCCAGCTCGACTGTGGCCAGTTCGAAGTCTGAGTCCTTGGGCAGGCCCACGGGACGGCTCTTGAGGCGGATCTCGCGCGAGGTGGTCATGGTGGTTCCTCCCTGGCTCGTAGCCGAGCGTTGCTAATTTAAACGGATGTTTAGCGCGCCCGTGACGATGGCTCCAGTGCTTCTATGCGTCACCGAAGCGGAGTAGACACCGCGCATGACCCAGACTCTGAAAGCGGGCGTCGTCGGCGCCGGAGTGTTCGGCGGCTACCACGCCAAGAAGTACGCCGAGTTGGACGGCGTGACCCTGGTCGGCGTGTTCGACATCGACCTGTCGCGCGCCAAGGCCCTGGCCGAGCCACTGGGCGCCGAGGGCTTCGACGACATGAACGCCTTCCTGGCCGCCGTCGACGTGGTCACGGTCGCAACGCCCGCCGTGCATCACGCCGAGGCGGCGCTGAAGGCGCTGAAGGCGGGCAAGCCGGTTTATTCGGAAAAGCCCCTGGCCGTGATGCCCGAGGACGCCGACCGACTGGTCGCCGCCGCCGCCAAGGCCGGCGTGCCGCTCGCCTGCGGGCACCAGGAGCGGGTGGTGTTCCAGGCCATGGGCCTCTTGGACATTCCCGAGCAGCCGCTGCGCCTGGAAGCCGTCCGTCGCGGCACGCCCTCGGACCGCAATCTCGACGTCTCGGTGGTGCTGGACCTGATGATCCACGACATCGACCTGGCGCTGGCGATCTGCGAGGCCCAGCCGATGACGGTGGACGGCGAGGGGGCGATAACCCGCTCGACCTCGCTGGATTGGGTGAAGGTCGAGGCGATGTTCGAGAACGGCTTCATCGCCGTGTTCGACAGCTCCCGTGTCGCCGAAGCCCGCGAGCGGACCATGAAGGTCGTCTACCCCTCGGGCGAGGTCGAGATCGACTTCCTGACGCGGGCCTTCCGCAACACCACGCCGTTCCCGCTGATCGAGAACTTCACCGAGACCCCGGCCGGCAAGGATCCGCTGGGCCTGTCGGTCGCCGGCTTCCTGAAGGCCGTGCGCGGTGAGGCTCCTCGCCCGGTCGTGACCGGCGAAGAGGCCTCCCGCGCGCTGGACCTGGCGCTGGCCGTGGAGCAGGCGGTCGAGGGCTAAGCCTCTACAGGCTGACCTGCGCGCCCAGCTCCACCACGCGCCCAGGCGGCAGGTGGAAGAAGGTGGTTGGGTCGGCCGCGTTGCGGGTCAGGAAGGTGAAGAGCTTGCGCTTCCACGGCGGCATGGCGTCGGCCGCCACCGACGGCACGATCGTGCGGCGGCTGACGAAGAACGACGTGCTCATGATGTCGAACTTCAGGCCCTGCTTGCGACAAGCCGCCAGGGCCTGTGGAATGTTCGGGCTTTCCATGTAGCCGTAGCGCAGGGTGACCAGCGAGAAGCGATCGTCCAGGGCCTTGGTCTCGATCCGCTGATCGTCGGGCACGTAGGGCGTGGTCTCGTTGACCACCTTCAGCAGCACGTTGCGCTCATGCAGCACCTTGAAGTGCTTGAGGCTGTGCATCAGGGCCGGCGGCGTCGTGTCCGGGTCCGAGGTCAGGTAGACGGCCGTGCCGGGCGTCGAGGCGGCCGGTCGGCGGGCCAGCATCTCGCGGAAGTCCGCGAACGGCAGGCCGTCCTTGCTGAGCTTGACGCGCAGGCGCTCAGTGGCGCCCACGAAGACCGCCATTAGCAGGCATAGGCCCGCGCCCAGCGTCAGGGGGACCCAGCCGCCGGTCAGGACCTTCAGCAGGTTGGCGCTGAAGAAGGTCAGGTCCAGGGCCAGCAGCGGCACGATGAGGGCGAGAGTCGCCCACAGGCTCCACTTCCAGACATGGCGCACGACGATGTAGGCCAGCAGGGTGGTGACCACCATCGTGCCGGTCACCGAGATGCCGTAGGCGTGGGCCAGGGCGCTGGACGAGCGGAACGACAGCACCACCAGCACGACGCCGACGAACAGCAGCCAGTTGATCGGCGCGACATAGATCTGGCCGGCCTCGGTGGTCGAGGTGATCTTGATGTCCATGCGCGGCAAGAGGCCCAGCTGGATCGCCTGCTGGGTCAGGGAGAAGGCGCCGGTGATCACCGCCTGGCTGGCGATGACGGTGGCCAGGCCCGAGAACAGCACCAGGCCCAGGCGCCACTGGTGCGGCGCCATCAGGAAGAACCAGTCGGCGTTCGGTAGCGCGGTCCCGGCGGCAGTGGCGGCCGTGAGGGCCTTCGAGGCCAGAGCGGCCTGGCCGAAATAGTTCAGGGCCAGCATCGGCAGCGCCAGGCCGAACCACGACAGCTGGATCGGGCCGCGGCCGAAGTGACCCATGTCGGCGGTCAGGGCTTCGGCCCCGGTCACGGTCAGGAACACAGCGCCCATGACCAGGAAGCCGGTCAGGCCGTGATGGGTCAGGAAATAGATCGCGTAGGTCGGCGAGATCGCGCCCAGCACGCTGGGATCGTCCTTGATGTGCCACAGGCCCATGGCCCCCAGGCACAGGAACCAGCAGACCATCACCGGGCCGAACACGCCGGCCATCTTGGCCGTGCCCTTGGCCTGGAACGAGAACAGGACGGTTAGGATCACCAGGGCGGTGACGATCACCTCCTGCGTGCCGAACCAGTGCGAGAAGCCGGGCACGGACTTCAGGCCCTCGACCGCCGACAGCACCGACACGGCCGGGGTGATCACGCCATCGCCATAGAACAGCGCTGCGCCGATGGCGCCGAGGGCGAAGATCAGGCCCGTGCGACCCTTGGCGCCCTGCTGGGCCAGGGCCATCAGCGACAGCACCCCGCCTTCGCCCTTGTTGGAGGCGCGCATCAGGAAGAGGACGTATTTGACCGTCACGACCAGGATCAGCGCCCACAGGGCGAGAGACAGCACGCCCATGATCTCGGCGCGCACCAGGCCGTCACGCGCGGCTTCGGCCAGCGCGTCGCGGAAGGCGTAGAGAGGGCTGGTGCCGATGTCGCCAAACACGACGCCCACGCTGCCCAGCGCCAACGGCCAGAAGCGCGACGCGCCGTGGCCGTGGTGGATAGCTTGAGTTGTCGAAGGTGCGGAGGCGTCAGCGGCGAGGGGGTCTTTGCCCGCCATGTAAAGCTCGAGGCTCCAATGCGCCGGCTCACGTCCGACGGCGGCGCTTTACGCCCGTCGTTGCGCCGCAGCAATGGAAAAACACCGAACGCGGGTCGCCGTTCCCGAAAGCGTGATGCGACCTAGTCGTCCAGATCGAACGGCAGTTCGTCCTGGTCGACGGCGGTGTCGCGGCGGGCCTTGGAGACCGGCTTGTAGGTCGGAGGCGCCGCGGGCGCGGGGGGCGCGTCGTCGGCTTCGTCGTCCCAAGGC
>JAEXJH010000405.1 GCA_023445955.1 Pseudomonadota bacterium | reverse complement strand
CGCCCCCTCCGTCACGTCGCCTATCGGCGCCGCGCCACCTCCCCCGCAAGCGGGGCAGGAGGAAAGCGACCTTCTCCCCCCTCGTGAACCGGGGCAGGTGGATCGCTGCGGATACGCAGCGAGACGGAGGGGGCGCTTTCGGCGATTGCCCTTAATTCATACGCATGTTTGACTGTCCGAAAAGCGGAGAGAACCCATGTCGCAACCCACCTTCGAGACCATCCTGTACGACGTCGAGGACGGGATCGCGACGATCACCCTGAACCGCCCGGACCGGATGAACGCCTTCACCGCCCGGATGATGAAGGACATGCTGGAGGTGCTGGACGTCACCGACGCCGACGACGCGGTGAAGGTGGTGATCATCACCGGCGCGGGCCGGGCGTTCTGCGCGGGGGCGGATCTCGGCGCCGGCGGGGCCACCTTCGACCGCACCAATCCCCAGGCGCTGGAACGCGAAGAGGGCAAGGTCGGCGACATTTATCGCGACGGCGGCGGTCGCGTGACCCTGCGGATGTACGAGAGCCTGAAACCCATCATCGGCGCGATCAACGGCGCGGCGGTCGGCGTGGGCGTGACCATGCAGCTGCCGATGGATATCCGCCTGGCCTCGACCGAGGCCAAGTTCGGCTTCGTCTTCGCCCGTCGCGGCATCAATCCGGAAGCCGCGTCCAGCTGGTTCCTGCCGCGCCTGGTGGGCCTGCAGACGGCGCTGGAGTGGTGCTACACCGGCCGCGTGTTCCCGGCGTCCGAGGCGCTGGAAAAGGGCCTTGTCCGCTCGCTGCACGCGCCCGACGAACTGCTGCCCGCCGCCCGCGCCCTGGCTCGCGAGATCGCCGACAACACCGCGCCCGTCTCGGTCACCCTGACCCGTCAGCTGCTGTGGCGCATGGCTGGCGCGGCCCATCCGATGGAGGCCCACAAGGCCGACAGCCGGGCCATCCAGTCGCGCGGCTCGTCCGGCGACGCCAAGGAGGGCGTGACCTCGTTCCTGGAAAAGCGCGCGCCGGTCTATCCGAACAAGGTCTCAAGCGACCTGCCGGACATCTGGCCGGAGTGGGAAGAGCCGGCGTTTCGGTAAGTTTGTCGCGGCGCTCGCTCACGGGTCGTTAAGCACGATCTGATCTTGTCGACCCGATGAGCGATCCCGCGCTGACATCTTCGTTCGGAGAGCCCGAGGCCCCCAAGGCCGCGCCGCGTTCGCGCACGGCCCTGCTCAAGCGGCTGGCCGACGTTGTGTGCCTGCCGACCAGCCGGATCAACGCCTTCGAGCGCTCGATGACCGCCGACCTGCTGGTCGAGATGCTGCGTGACGCCAATGTCGCCGAGCGCGAGCGGGTCGCCCGCCGCCTGGCCATGCTGGTCGAGATGCCGGGCGTGCTGGTGCGCCTGCTGCTGCGCGACGAACTGCCGGTGGCCCGCGCCCTGCTGGTCGACGCCGAGAAGCTGTCGGACGCCGACCTGATCGCCTGCCTGTACCAGTCTTCCGTCGATCACCGCCGGCTGATCGCCAAGCGGCGCGGGGTCAGCGAGGTCGTGGCCGACGCCCTGATCGACATGGGCGAGGCGCCGGTCATCGAGACCCTGCTGCGCAACGAACTGGTCAAGTTCAGCCACCAGGGCGTCGAGAACATCGTCGCCGCCACGCGCGACGCCCAGTACCTGATCCCGCTGCTGCTGCGCCGCCCCGAGTTGCGGCCCAGCCACGCCTACGTGATGTTCTGGTGGGCCGACGCCGAGGCCCGCAAGACCATCCTCCAGCGCTTTGCGGTGTCGCGCGAGATCCTGCAGGACGCGGTCGGTGACGTCTTCGCCCTGGCCTCGGCCGAGGGCTGGCAGGACCCGCTGTCGCGCAAGGCCCTGCAGTTTATCGAGCGCCGCCAGCGCAACCGCGCCGCCATCGCCAAGAGCCCCTATGACAGCCTCGACGACGCGATCGCCGCCGGCGAGACGGGCATCACCCGCGAGATCGCCGAGGAGATCTCGTATCTCTCGGGCCTGAAGCCGATGACCGGCGCCAAGATCTTTACCGATCCAGGCGGCGAGCCGTTGGCCATCCTGTGCAAGGCCACCGGCCTGCCGCGCAATTGCGTGCGCCAGCTGTGGCGCGGTCTGCGCCGGCAGGAGGTCGACCGTAGCGGCCAGATCGACCACGCCCTGGAGCGGGTGCTGATGGTCTACGACATGGTCGCCGTCGACCGCGCCCAGACGGTGCTGCGCTACTGGAACTGGTCGCTGACCTCGGCCCTGACCCCAGCTCTGCTGAAGGCGATTCGCGAGGGCGACGAGGCCGCCGTCGACGAGTACTCGGCGCCGCAACGCGCGGCCATGCTGGCCCTGTCCCGCGACTTTGGTCGTTAAATCCGGGATATCTTTGGTATCTCAATGTGTTCGCTGGACATCGTTCAGGAACTCATATTGCGGGACTCAACCTCTGGCCGGTCATGACCAGCTTGCGAACACTGCAACATTACAAATGATCTCTTTGTTCTGACCATATTGCCCGGCGCATCCAATCTTTGTATGCAGCCCTCGACTGATCCAGGAATCAGCCGGATCAACAAAAAGATTTGTCGACAGGCGAGGCCATGATGGAAGATCAATCCGACCTGATCGAAATGACCGCCGGCATCGTTTCGGCCTATGTCGGCAACAATGTGGTCGCCACGGCTGACCTTCCCGCGCTGATCCAGCAGGTGCACGCCGCGCTCGCCACCGTTGGCGCTCCGGCGGCCGAACCGGCGCCGGCGCCGAAGGAGCCTGCAGTCGCCGTCAAGAAGTCGATCACCCCCGACTTCCTGATCTGCCTGGAAGACGGCCGGAAGTTCAAATCGCTGAAGCGCCACCTGCGCACCAAGTACGACATGACCCCGGAAGAGTACCGGGCGAAGTGGAACCTGCCCAAGGATTACCCGATGGTGGCGCCCAACTACGCCGAGGCGCGTTCGAACCTGGCCAAGCAGATGGGCCTCGGCCAAGGCGGTCGTAAGCCCGCTCGCAAATCGAAATAGCCGAGTCGGAACAAAAGCTTGGCCTTATGGCTGGCCTGAATATCGTTGCGCCCGTCGTCCGAACCCGGACGGCGGGCGTACTTCTTGGCGATTGACTCCCTGAGGGAATCTTGTCGCGCGACATGTTTTTCACTTGCCGCCGATTCGTTCCTTAAGCGATAGTGAATCGAAGTGATTCCAACGACTTGTTAAGGACTCTGAAGATGTCCGCGCAACTGAGCGCATCCGCCACGGCGGCCCGCGCTCACCAGGAGATGTTCGCCTATTGGGCGTCCCTCCGCCGGGGGGCGAGCCTCCCTGCGCGCGTCGACCTGCATCCTACGAGCATGAAGCGGCTGCTGCCGACGGTCAGCTTGATCGACGTCGTCAACCAGCCCCGCGACTACCGCCTGCGCCTGGCGGGCACCGGTCTCTACGGCGTCTATGGCCGCGAGATCACCGGCCGGATGATCGGCGACGTCTACAATCCCGCCGCCTTCGAATACTGGCGCAAGGAGCTGGACAAGGTGGTCGACGAGCGTCGTCCCGGCGTCGGCGTCCACAGCCTGGCCTGGCGCGGCGCCCCGCACATGTCGATCCTGTGGCTGCGCCTGCCGCTGGCCAGCAACGGCAAGGACGTTGACATGATCCTCGGCTACGACGCCGTGGTCGGCGCGGCGTCGGAAGGCTTCTCGGGCATCCGGGCGGCTTAAGCCGCCCACCCCTCACTCTTCCAAAAACGCCTCGACCTCGCGCCGGCTCGGCATCGACGGCGCCGCACCAGCCTTCTGCACGGACAGCGCGGCGGCGGCATTGGCCAGCTCGACGGCTTCGCGCAGGTCCATGCCGCTGGCCAGGGCCGCGCACAGGCTGCCGCAGAAGCAGTCGCCGGCCCCGACGGTGTCGACCGCCTTGACCTTCTTGCCCTCGACCAGGAAGGCCTCGTCGCGGCGCACGGCGGCGACGCCGGCCCCGCCCAGGGTGACGATGATCGTCTGGTCCGGACGGCTCATCAGCTTGCGTGCGGCGACCGAGACCTCTTCCAGGCGCTCGGGCTCGCGATCCAGCTTGGCGTAGCTGGCCAGCTCGGTCTGGTTGACGATCAAGATGTCGGTCAGCGGGAACAGCGCCGCGCCCTGGGGCAGGGCGGGAGCGGCGTTCAGCACGCGCAGGGCGCCCTTGGCCGCGCCCAGGCGGAACAGGCTCTCGATCGCCGTGGCCGGGGTCTCAAGCTGGCAGAGCAGCACCCGCTGGCCCTCGACCGCCGTGGCGGCGACCTGCTGGGCCGTGACCATGGCGTTGGCCCCGGCGGTGACCACGATCATGTTCTCGGCGTTGTTGGCGACCCAGACGTGGGCCTGGCCGGTCGGCACGCCTTCCAGCTCCATGACGTCGGCGACCTGTACGCCATAGCCGGCCAGCTTGGCCTTGAGGCTGACGCCGCTGTCGTCGCCGCCGACGGCGCCCATCAGCCGGGTGGCCGCGCCCATGCGGGCGGCGGCGCCCGCCTGGTTGGCGCCCTTGCCGCCGAGGAAGAGTTCCAGCGAAGTGCCCGCCACGGTCTCGCCGGGGCGCGGCAGGTCGTCGACCCGCGCGATGGCGTCCAGATTGATCGAGCCCAGGACAAAAACAGTCATGTCGTATTCTTCTAGCTAAACGCGCCTAACCGCCGCCGCCCCGTTGGAAGCTTTCCACCAAGCTGCCCGCGACGAGTCGCCACCCGTCCACTAGCACGAAGAAGATCAGTTTGAAGGGCAGGCTGATGGTCGCCGGCGGCAGCATCATCATGCCCATGCTCATCAGCACGCTGGCCACGACCAGGTCGATGACCAGGAACGGAATGAACAGCAGGAAGCCGATCTCGAAAGCGCGTTTCAGCTCCGAGATCATGAAGGCCGGCGTGACCACCTGCATCGGCAGGTCCTCGGCCTTCTGGTTCTTCGGGACCTTGGACAGGCGGACGAACAGGGCCAGGTCCTCGCGGCCGACCTGCTTGAGCATGAACTGCTTCACCGGGCCGCTGGCCTGGTCGAAGGCCTCGGGCAGCTCGATCTGGTGGTCCAGCAGCGGCTTGATGCCGGCGTCGTAGCTGCGCTCGAAGGTCGGACCCATGACGATGGCGGTCAGGAAGAGGGCCAGGCTGATGATCACCGGGTTGGGCGGGCTCTGCTGGATACCGATGGCGGTGCGCAGCAGGCCCAGCACCACCACGATCCGCACGAACGAGGTGGTCATGATCACGATCGACGGCGCCAGCGACAGCACCGTCATCAGGCCGACCAGCTGCACCACCCGGTCGGTCAGGCCTGCGCCTGTGCCCAGGTTGATGTTGACGGCCGACTGGGCCAGGGCCGCGGACGGCAGCACGCCGAAGGCGATGGCGGCGATCACGGAGATAATCGCGGCGCGGCGCAGATCCTCCGGCCGGGCGCCCGTCACGGTCTTGATCAGGTCGCGGATCATCAGGCCACGGGCTCCGGGGAGGGGGCTTCTTCGACGATGGCGGGGCGCGGTTGCGGAACCCAGTCCAGCAGCTTGCCGTCGCCCAGCAGCACCATGCGCTCTTCGCCGTCCAGGCTGACGACCACCAGGCGGCGGGTGGGGTCCAGCGCCAGGCTCTCGACGATCTTCAGGCGGCGATCCTGGCGCGCGGCGATGGCGCGGCCGATGGCGTCGGGGCCGTACTTGCGCAGCGCCCAGGCGGCCAGGCCGATCAGGCCCAGCGTGACGGCCAGGGCGGCAAGGGCGCGGATGAATTCGATGACGTCCATGGACCGCCCAAAGGGGACTGAAGCAGCGAGACAACTTGGCGCAGGTAAAACCTGCCTATGCCCCTGGTGTGCCTGAGGGTTCTTAATGCCGAATTAACCCTGTTTCTTCACCATGATCGCCATGGGTCCGGACGACATTCCCCTCTTCGGCATGCTCAAGAGCCGCCTCGGTTATCTGACCGAGCGCCAGAAGCTTGTCGCCCAGAACGTCGCCAACGCCGACACCCCCGGCTATCGCCCGCACGACCTGAAGCCCTACAGCTTCCAGGCCTCGCTGATGAACCAGGGTTCGGGCG
>JAEXJH010000404.1 GCA_023445955.1 Pseudomonadota bacterium | reverse complement strand
GCCTCCTGGAGCATCCGCAGTACACGCGACCGCGGACGTTCGAAGGACAGGATATCCCCGAGGTGCTGCTGTCGGGCGATCACAAGCGGATCGACCAATGGCGCAAGCACATGCGTGAAGAAACGACCCGCGAGCGGCGTCCAGATCTCTGGGAAGCGCATCTCGCCAATCAACAGGCAAAAGGCGGCCCGAAAACGGGTAAGCCCAAGGAGAAATGATCATGGCGATCAACATCATCGCTCAGCTCGAGCAAGAAGAATCGGCCCGTCTGCTGGCCGTCCGCGCGATCCCGGAATTCCGTCCCGGCGACACCCTGCGCGTCAACGTGAAGATCAAGGAAGGCGAGCGCGAGCGCGTTCAGGCCTATGAAGGCGTCTGCATCGCCCGCGCCGGCACGGGCGTCCACGAGAACTTCACGGTCCGCAAGATCTCGTTCGGCGAAGGCGTGGAACGTCTGTTCCCGCTGCTCTCGCCGAGCATCGAAAGCATCGAAGTCAAGCGTCGCGGCGTCGTCCGTCGCGCCAAGCTGTACTACCTGCGCGACCGTCGCGGTAAGTCGGCGCGTATCGCCGAGCGCTCGAACAGCAACCCGAAGGCTTCGGCCGCGGCTTCGTCGGAAGACTAAGCCCCAGGCCAGGTTTCTGGCCTTCGGACATGAACGAGGCCCCGGCGGAAACGCCGGGGCCTTTTTCTTTGGTCGGTGCGGAAGAGTCTCAGATGTGCGTGCCGCCCGAGACCTCGATCCGCTGAGCGTTGATCCAGCCGAACTCGTCCGACAGCAGGCCGGCGATCACCGGGCCCACATCCTCGGGCAGGCCCACCCGGCCCAGGGCCGTGTTGTCGGCGACGGCCTTGTTGATCTGCGGATTGTCGCGAACCATGCCGCCGCTGAAGTCGGTGGCGATGGCGCCGGGAGCCACGACATTGGCGGTGATCCGGCGCGGCCCCAGCTCCACGGCCATGTAGCGGGTCAGGGCCTCGACGGCGGCCTTGATCGGGCCATAGCCGACCCGGCCCGGCATGGCGAAGCGCGCCAAGCCCGACGAGATGTTCACGATCCGCCCGCCGTCGTTCATCAGCGGCAGCAGCGCCTGGGTCAGGAACAGCGGCCCCTTCAGGTGCACGGCGTAGAGCGCGTCCATCTCGGCCTGGCCGATCGTCATCAGCGACGCGGCCGAGGAGGTGCCGGCGTTGTTGACCAGGTAATCGAAGCGCTCGGCGCCCAGCTGGGCCAGCGCTCCGCGCACCTGCTCGGCGAAACCCGCAAACGAGGCCGCGTCGCCGACGTCGAGTTGCAAGGCCACGGCCTTGGCGCCGGCCGTCTCGATCAGGGCGACCACCGCTTCGGCCTCGGCCTGGTTGGACTTGTAGGTGATGATCGAGCGTACGCCGCGTTCGGCCAGGCGCAGGGCGGCGTCACGGCCAATGCCGCGGCTGGCGCCGGTGATGATCGCGATCTTGGACATGGGAGAGGTTCCTGTGGGGGATCAGTGAGCACATCCTGCGCGGGAAACGCCCGGAACGGCATGCCGGGACCCGGCGATTTCTTGCCTATTCCTGCCCACGCCCTACATTGAGCTCGTCCCGGACCGGAGCCGTTCATGGCAAGCCCCTTGGCCGAAACCCTGCTGCGCTACACCGAGCGCCAGACCGGAGAGAGCCCGTTTCGCACGCCGATCCCCGGTGTGGCGGTCATGCGCTCGGACCATCCCAAGCCGCCCAGCCACATCCTGTCCGGGCCCGCCGTCTGCCTGGTGGCCCAAGGCGCCAAGTGGGGCAATTTCGGCGGCCAGCAGCTGGAATACCGCGCCGGCCAAGCCTTGGTGATCGGGGTCGAGACCCCCTCGGTCGGCAAGGTGTTCGAGGCCATGCCTGGCGCGCCGTGCTTGGTCTTGATGTTCGAGCTGGACCTGTCGGTGCTGCGCGAAGTCGCCGAGACCTTGGAGACGCTGCCCGACGTCAGCGGCCCGCCGCGTCTGGGCGTGTTCGTCGCCGAGTTCGACGGCCCGCTGGCCGACTGCGCGCTGCGGCTGGCGCGCCTGCTGGAGACGCCGCAAGCCGTCCCGGCGCTGCATCCGGCGATCATGCGCGAGATCTGCTACTGGCTGCTGGTCGGACCGCACGGCGGCGACACCGCGCGGCTGGCCGTGAAGACCGGTCCCTCGCGCCACGTCACCGACGCGCTGCGGTCCCTGCGCGACCGCTTCCGCGACACCGTCCGCGTCGAGGACCTGGCGGAGATCGCGCATATGAGCGTCTCGGCCTTTCACCGGCAGTTCAAGACCCTGACCTCGTACACGCCGCTGCAGTATCAGAAGCAGCTGCGGCTGCTGGAGGCCCGCCGCCTGATGGTGGCCCACGGCGCGAACGTCGAGACCGCCGCCTTCGAGGTCGGCTACGAGAGTCCGTCGCAGTTCAGCCGCGAATACGCCCGCCTGTTCGGCGCGCCGCCCAAGCGGGACGTCCAGCGTCTGCAGACTGCGGCCTAAGCTGGCTTATCGCGGGGCCAGATAGCGTCGGCCAGGCTTCGCGCTCGGCGCGCGCAGGGCCGCCCAGACCTGTTGCAGGGCCAGCACCCAGCCAAACGACATTTCTCTATGGTTCTTGAGGGCTTCGTCCATCATCGTCGCCTCTCCTTTGGCTCTTCGACACAACCGAAGATCGGCGTTATGCTGACGCGAAACAAACGCGGCCTCCTTGGCCATCCATAAGGCTTGCTTATGGCCGACATCCTTGCCCGCATCCCGCTCAGCGCCATCCGGGTGTTCGAGGCGGCCGCGCGCCTGAAGAGCTTCACCCGCGCCGCCGACGAGCTGGGCGTGACCCAGGCCGCCGTCAGCTGGCAGGTGAAGGCGCTGGAGCAGCGCCTGGACCAGCCGCTGTTCAACCGCCTGCCACGCGAGGTGACCCTGACCTCGGCCGGCGAGCGCCTGTCGCGGGTGGCGACCGAGGCCTTGTCCCAGCTGCGCTCGGCGGTGTCGGACCTGGTCGAGGTCGAGGAAGGCGTGCTGTCGATCACCACCGTCCAGAGCCTCGGCGGTCAGTGGCTGGCCCCTCGCCTGGGCGGTTTCCAGATCGCCCATCCGCGCATCGCCGTCCGTCTGGAGGCGTCCAGCCGGGTCATCGACCTGTCGCGCGAAGGCGTCGACATGGCCCTGCGCGGCGGCCAGGGCCAGTGGCCGGGCATGACATCACATTTCCTTATCCCCGCCGTGCAGACGCCCCTTTGCACGCCGGAGTTTCTGGCCCGGGTCGGCGGGGTCGAGTGGCCAGACGACCTTATGGATCTGCCCCGCATCGGCGTCGCCCGCGAGTGGGCCGAATGGTTCCAGGCGGCCGGGGTGTCCGCCAGCGATCGCGCCGCGCCGCGCCTGGCCTCCGACGCCCAGGCCCTCGAGGTCGCCAGCGCCCTGGCCCACCACGGCGTGGCCCTGGGCTCGCCGATCTTCTTCGCCCGCGAGCTGGCCGAGAAGCGGCTGGTTCAGCCGTTCGACGTCGTGGCCCGCTACACCGGCGGCTACTGGCTGGCCTATCCCAGCGAGCGGGTGCGGGTGCGCAAGATCGCGGCCTTTCGAGACTGGGTGCTGGCCCAGGCCGCCGCCGATCCGCTGATCGCCCACTATGCGGCGATGGAGCCCACGGCCACGGACGAGGCCTCGCCGCTCAGCCGCCCCCTGTAGTCAAGCTTGGTGCGATCGCACGCTTATTGACAAAACCTTGGTACGTGAGATGGTGGCTTCACCCCCGGCTCAGGTCGGGCTTCCAGACCGTCTCCTTTCTAGTGGACGGCCCTTTCCGGGCGGAGCCATCGGCCCCCGGAAGCAAAGAATGATGCTAGGGCGCGCCGAAACCACTGGCGCGCCCTATGTCGTTCCAGGGCTGGAAGGTCGGGGCGGGCAAGCCACAGAGGGGAATAATCCGTCGCAGAGCCGGGCTCCCACTGGATTTCGACGCACGATCCGCCCTATATCCCCGCCATGTCCGGCAAAACCCTCTACGACAAGATCTGGGACGCTCACGTCGTCAACGAAACCGACGGCGAGGCGATCCTCTATATCGACCTGCACCTCATCCATGAGGTCACGACCCCGCAGGCCTTCGCCGGCCTTCGCGCGGCCGGTCGCAAGGTGCGCCGGCCCGATCGCACGCTCGCCGTGGCGGACCACAACATCCCGACCGAGGGCCAGGCCCTGGGCGTCGACGCCGTGGCGGACGAAGAAGCGCGCCTGCAGCTCAAGACCCTGGCCCGCAACGTCGCCGACAACGGCATCGAGTTCTTCCCGATGGGCGACATCCGCAACGGCATCGTCCACGTGGTCGGACCCGAGCAGGGCCGCACCCAGCCGGGCATGACCATCGTCTGCGGCGACAGCCACACCTCGACCCACGGCGCCTTCGGGGCCCTGGCCCACGGCATCGGCACGTCCGAGGTCGAGCATGTGCTGGCCACCCAGACCCTGCGCCAGAAGAAGGCGAAGAACATGCTGGTCCGCGTCGACGGCAGCTTAGGCCCTGGCGTCACCGGCAAGGACATCGCCCTGGCTGTGATCGGCGAGATCGGCACCGCCGGCGGCACCGGCTATGTCATCGAGTTCGCCGGCCAGGCCGTGCGCGAGCTGTCGATGGAGGGCCGCATGACCCTCTGCAACCTGACCATCGAGGGCGGCGCCAAGGCCGGCCTGGTGGCGCCGGACGAGAAGACCTTCGCCTATATCCAGGGCAAGCCCTCCGCCCCCAAGGGCGCGGCCTGGGACATGGCCCTGTCGCACTGGAAGACCTGGTTCACCGACGAAGACGCCGTCTTCGACCGCACGGTCGTCATCGACGGCGCGGCCCTCGTGCCGATGGTCACCTGGGGCACGTCCCCCGAGGACGTCATCCCCGTCACCGGCAATGTTCCGGACCCGGAAAGCTTCGCCACGCCCGACAAGCGCGCGGCCGCGCACCGGGCGCTGGACTATATGGGCCTGACCGCCGGCCAGCCGATCTCGGAAGCCCGCGTCGACCGCGTCTTCATCGGCTCGTGCACCAACAGCCGCATCGAGGACATGCGCGCCGCCGCCGCCGTGGTGCAGGAAGCCTTCCTGCACGGCCGCCTCGTTGCCCCGCACGTCAAGGCGATGGTCGTCCCCGGCTCGGGCCTGGTGAAGGAACAGGCCGAGGCCGAAGGGTTGGACGCCATCTTCAAGGCCGCCGGCTTCGACTGGCGCGAGCCCGGCTGCTCGATGTGCCTGGCCATGAACCCCGACAAGCTGGCCCCGCAGGAGCGCTGCGCCTCGACCAGCAACCGCAACTTCGAAGGCCGCCAGGGCCGCGCCGGCCGCACCCACCTCGTCTCCCCCGCCATGGCGGCGGCGGCGGCGATCGCCGGCCACCTGACCGACGTGCGCACCTTCCTGGAGGAGACCGCCTGATGCGCGCCTTCACCCGCCTCGACGGCCGCGCGGCTCCGCTGGAGCTGGCCAATATCGACACCGACCAGATCATCCCCAAGCAGTTCCTCAAGACCGTGGAGCGCGAGGGCCTGGCCAAGGGCCTGTTCTACGACTTCCGCTTCGACGGCGACGGCGCCGAGATCAGCGACTTCGTGCTGAACCGGCCGGAGTACAAGAACGCCAGCGTGCTGATCGCCGGCGACAACTTCGGCTGCGGCAGCTCGCGCGAGCACGCGCCGTGGGCGCTGATGGACTACGGGATCATGTGCGTGATCTCGACCAGCTTCGCCGACATCTTCAACAACAACTGCTTCAACAACGGCCTGCTGCCGGTGGTGGTCAGCGCCGAAGAGCTGGCGCTCCTGATGGACGAGGCCAAGGGCGGCAACCACATGGTCAGCGTCGACCTGGAAGCCCAGACCGTGATCTCGCCGTCGGGCAAGACGATCCGCTTCGACATCGACCCAGTACGCAAAGAGAAGATGCTCAAGGGCCTCGACGCCATCGGCGAGACCCTGCAGCACGGCGGCGACATCGACGTGTTCGAGAGCAAGCGCGCGATCAGCCAGCCCTGGCTGGAGGCGTAAGCGGGCCCGCCCTCGTCCTTCGACAGGCTCAGGATGAGGGCTACTTTGCATCGCAGTCGAATTTCTCATCCTGAGCCTGTCGAAGGACGAGGAATTCGCCCCACCGCCTTGAGGCTTCCGCGCTCATGACCCTCATCCTTGCCGGCACGATCCGCATCGCCCCCGAGCGCCTCGCCGACCTGCGCCCGCACCTCCGCGCCCAGGTCGAGAACACCCGCGCCGAGCCCGGCTGCCTGGATTACGCCCTGACCGAGGACCCGCTGGATCCCGGCCTGATCCGCGTCTACGAGCATTTCGAGAGCGAGGCCGCCTTGGAATTCCATCGCGCCACGGCTCACATGGCCGCCTGGCGCGCCGCCTGCGCCGAGCTGGGCGTGCACGGCCGCGACCTGTCGTCCTTCGACGTTTCCGACTACCGCAAAATCTGAGCGAGAAGCCCCATGTCCACCCTGCTCCTCCTGCCCGGCGACGGCATCGGCCCGGAAGTCTGCGCGGAAGTGCGCCGCGTGGCGGCCGCCCTCACCCCGGATCTCCAAGTCTCGGAAGCCCCCTATGGCGGCATGAGCTATGACGCCCACGGCACGCCGCTGCTGGACGAGGTGCGCGACCAGGCCATCGCCAGCGACGCGGTGCTGATGGGCGCCGTCGGCGGCCCGCAGTGGGCCAACGTTCCGCGCCACCTGCGCCCTGAAGCGGGCCTGCTGGGCCTGCGCAAGGCCATGGACGTCTATGCGAACCTGCGCCCGGCCTATTGCTTCGAGGCCCTGGCCGGCGCCTCCAGCCTGAAGACCGAGCTGGTCTCGGGCCTGGACATCATGTTCGTGCGCGAGCTGGTCGGCGGCGTCTATTTCGGCGAGCCGCGCGGGGTCGACACCCTGCCGGACGGCCAGAAAAGGGGCTATGACACCGCCGTCTACACGACCAGCGAGATCGAGCGCGTCGGCCGCGTCGCCTTCGAGCTGGCTCGCGGCCGGACCAACAAGGTCCACTCGGCCGAGAAGTCGAACGTCATGGAGTCGGGCCTGCTGTGGAAGCAGGTCATCACCGAACTGCACGCCCGCGAATACTCTGACGTCCAGCTGGAGCACATCCTGGCCGACAACTGCGCCATGCAGCTGGTCCGCGCGCCCAAGCAGTTCGACGTCATCGTCACCGACAACCTGTTCGGCGACATCCTGTCGGACGCGGCGGCCATGCTGACCGGCTCGCTGGGCATGCTGCCCTCGGCCGCCATCGGCGATCCGAACAAGCCCGGCCTCTATGAGCCCATCCACGGCTCGGCGCCGGACATCGCCGGCAAGGGCCTGGCCAATCCGCTGGCCGCCATCCTGTCGTTCGAGATGGCCCTGCGCTGGTCGCTGAAGCAGACCGAAGCGGCCGACGTGCTGCTGGCGGCGGTCAAGAAGACCCTCGACCAAGGCGCCAAAACCCGCGACCTGGGCGGTCAGTTGACCACAGTCCAGATGGGCGATGCGGTGATCTCGAATATATAGTTCGCAGAACCGGGTTCTTAGCATAACCTGAATATCTGCAAATCTTGCAATGAGTCCTTAAATCTTATCCCCGAATTCCTGACAACATCTCACAGGGCTGTTGGGAATTCGGGGATATGGCGTTCAAGGACCTGAAAATACCGGTGAAGCTGGGCATCGCCTTCTTCGCCCTGATCCTGGCTTCGGCCCTTTCTTCGGCCGTCATCTTCTCCAGCCTGCAGAAGATCGACGAGGCTTCGACCGGGACCCAGCGCAGCCTGACCCTGAACGCCCAGGCCGAAGAGATCATGGCCCTGGTGCTGGAGCAGCAGAACGCCCTGCGTGGCTATGTCGTCCTGGGCGATGACGGCTTCGCCAAGACCTATGCCGAGGCGAAGGACAAGTTCGATGCGCGTCTCGACGCCTTCGAGGCCAAGACCACCGTCCCCGAACAGAAGGCCCGTATCCAGAAGCTGCGCGCGGCCATGGGCGCCTGGCGCCGCGACATCGGCGAGCCGGCCCTGGCCCTGATGGCCGGCGGCGGTCGCGACCAGGCCGGCCAACTGGTCGGCAAGAGGAGCCTGGGCGAGATCCGCGCGATTCAGCAGGACCTCCTGAAGGCCGCCCAAGACCGCGTGGCGGTCCGCGCCGAACAGGCCAAGGAAGCCCAGGACATGGCCAACAAGGCGCTGCTGATCGGTGGCGCATTGGCCGTGGCGATCGCCGGCCTGATGGGCTGGTTGCTGTCCTCAGCCATCGGCGCGCCGGTCGCGGCCATGACCGCCGCCATGCGCCGGCTTTCAGCCGGGGAGCTCGACATCGAAATCCCCGCCATGGGCCGCAAGGACGAGGTCGGCCAGATGGCCGACGCCGTAGCGCACTTCAAGGACGCGGCGATCGAGAAGCTGCGCCTCGAAGGCGAGGCCGGCGCCCAGCGCGTCGCTGCCGACCACGAGCGGGCCGCCAACGAGGCCGAGAAGGCCGAGATCGCCCGCAGCGACGCGATCAACATCAAGGCGCTGACCGAGGCGCTGGACCGCCTGGCGATCGGCGACCTGACCCACCGCATCACCATCCCGTTCTCGCCCAAGGCCGAGAGCCTGAAGACCAATTTCAACGCCGCCGCCGACAAGATCCAGCAGGCCCTGCGCGCCATTACTGTCGCCACCGGCGGCGTCAATGGCGGCGCCGACGAGATCGCCGACGCCTCCGACAACCTCTCGCGCCGCACCGAGCAGCAGGCCGCCAGCCTGGAAGAGACCGCCGCCGCCCTCGACCAGATCACCGCCACCGTCCGCAAGACCGCCGAGGGCGCGCGCGAGGCTTCCGGCCTGGTCGCCCAGGCCCGCACCGGCGCCGAGCGTTCGGGCCAGATCGTCGACCAGGCGGTCAGCGCGATGAGCGAGATCGAAAGCTCGTCGGCCCAGGTCAACCAGATCATCGGCGTGATCGACGAGATCGCCTTCCAGACCAACCTGCTGGCTCTGAACGCCGGGGTCGAAGCCGCGCGTGCCGGTGAAGCCGGCCGCGGCTTTGCGGTCGTGGCACAGGAAGTCCGCGCCCTGGCCCAGCGCTCGGCCGACGCGGCCAAGGAGATCAAGACCCTGATCTCGACCTCGTCGCAGCAGGTCGGCGCGGGCGTCGATCTGGTCGCCCAGACCGGCCAGTCCCTGCGCGCCATCGTCGGCCAGGTCGCCGCCATCGACGCCCTGGTGAAGGAGATCGCCGCCTCGGCCCAGGAGCAGTCCACCGGCCTGCACCAGGTCAATGTCGCGGTGAACCAGATGGACCAGGTCGTCCAGCAGAACGCCGCCATGGTCGAGGAAGCCACCGCCGCCAGCCACGCCCTCAAGAGCGAGGCCAGCGAGCTGTCGGTGCTGGTGGGGCGGTTCCAGGTGGACGAGGCAGAGGTTCAGCGGACGCGGGCGGCTTAAGCGCCTTCCACTGAACAGCGATCACGTTCTAGGCTCCTCCCAACGATAAGAGACGGGAGGGGCCGATGATCGCGGGCCTGATGCAGACGACGCCGCTGATGATCAGCGGCATCCTGACCTATGCGGCGCAGGCCCATGGGACGCGCGAGATCGTCTCCAAGCTAATCGACGAGCCGCTGTGGCGGTACGACTACGCCGGCCTTGGTCGTCGCAGCGCCCAGCTGGCCCATGCCCTCAAGCGCCTGGGCGTGGCGCCCGGCGACCGCATCACGTCGCTCGCCTGGAACACCCACCGGCACCTGGAGCTGTTCTACGCCGCGCCCGGCATCGGCGCGGTGCTGCACACGGCCAATCCGCGACTGTTCGACGAGCAGATCGTCTACACGATCAATCACGCCGAAAGCGGCGTGCTGTTCTACGAGCGCAGCTTTGCCGCCCTGGTCGAGCGCATCGCCCCGCAGCTGACCACGGTGAAGACCTTCGTCATGCTGTCGGACCGTGAGCGGACGATCCCCGGCAGCGTTGGCGCGCGCTCTTACGAGGCCCTGATCGCCGGCGAAGCCGAGACCCTCGACTGGCCCCGCTTCGACGAGAATTCCGGCGCGTTCCTCTGCTACACCTCGGGCACGACGGGCGATCCCAAGGGGGTGCTCTATTCGCACCGGGCCGTGGTGCTGCACGCGATGGCGGGGGGCCTCAACAGCGCGTTCGGCTTCACGGCGTTCGACGTTGTCATGCCCTGCTCCAGCCTCTACCACGCCACCGCCTGGGGCCTGCCGTTCAGCGCGCCGCTGTGCGGGGCCAAGCTGGTGCTCCCCGCCGACAAGATGGACGGCGCATCCCTGCACGCGCTGATCGAGGGCGAGGGCGTCACCTTCACCGGCGGCGTGCCGACCATCTGGACGATGTACCTCGACTGGCTGGAGAAGAACGACGCCTCGCCCACCACGCTGAAGCGCGTCGTCATCGGCGGCAGCGCCGTGCCGCGCGCCATGGCCGAGGCCTTCAAGCGGCTCTACGGCGTTCAGACCCTGCAGATCTGGGGCATGACCGAGACCTGCCCGATCGGCGTCGTCTCCACGCCCACGCCCGCCCTCGCCGCCCTGGGCGAAGAGGCCATGGACGAGGCGATCTGGACCCGCCAGGGCCGCCTGCAGTTCGGCATCGAGTTGCGCGTCGAGCTGGAGGACGGGACCGAGGCCCCGCACGACGGCGAGACCTCCGGCGCCCTCTTGGTGCGCGGCCCGTGGGTGGTGCGGCGCTACTTCCGCAAAGGCGAGGACGCCGCGCGCGACGACGGCTGGTTCGACACCGGCGACATCGCCACGCTCGACACAAACGGCTTCATGCGCATCACCGACCGTCAGAAGGACGTCATCAAGTCTGGCGGAGAGTGGATCAGCTCGATCGACCTGGAGAACGTCGCCGTCGGCTGTCCCGGCGTGAAGATCGCCGCCGTGGTGGGTGTCCCGCATCCGAAGTGGGAAGAGCGCCCGCTGCTGGTCATCGAGGCCCATGACGGCGCGACGATCACCAAGGCCGACGTGCTCGACTACCTCGCGCCGAGGATCGTCAAGTGGTGGACGCCCGACGACGTGGTCTTCGCCGCCGTGCCGCTGACCGCCACGGGCAAGATCGACAAGAAGGTGCTGCGCGAGGCCTGGAAGGGCCGGTTGGGCGGCTAGAACCTCAACCGCCAGCTCTCCGACACCAACCCATCGGCGAAACCGTCATAAGGCCAGCTTTTCTCGAGCACGAAGCCGAAGCGGGCGTATAGCCGGCGCGCCGGCAGCAGATTGGCCTGGGTCCAGAGCACCATCTCGGCATAGTCAGCCTTATGAGCGCGTTCGATGCAGGCGGCGATCAAGGCCTCGCCGACGCCCAGGCCGCGCGCGGTCGGTTCGACCAGCAGCAGGCGCAGGCGGCCGACCTTGTCGGTCTCCTTGGCCAGCATGATCGAGCCGACCTTTTGACCGTCATGTTCGGCGATCCAGCAGGCCTCGCGCTCGGGGTCATAGGTCTTGACGTAATCGGCGACCACCTGGGCCACCACGCCTTCGAACCGATGGTCCCAGCCCTCCTCGGCCGCGTAGAGCGCGCCGTGACGCTGGACGATCCAGCCCAGGTCGCCGGGCGCGGGCGGCCGCAGGACGATGCTCATGCTTCGACAAGGGCCTTCAGCTTGGCCAGGTCCTTGGCCACCGCCGCCGCATCACGGTCATAGGCCGCGTCGTCGAACATGTTGGGCGGCCGGTAGAGGATCATGCCGACCTCGGCGCCCTCGCCATTGGCCGTCACCCGCAGCGGCATGTAGAGTTCGGTCCCGTCCGGCAGGGTCACCCAGTGGTCGAGCACGCCATAGGGATTCTCCGGCGAGAACCGCACGTGGACGTCGCCGCCGGGGCCGTGGGCGATCCACTGGTCGCCGTCCGGCGTCAGGCCTGAGGCCAGGCCCGCCGCCCACTTCACGAAGCCGGAAGGCTCCTTGGTGAAGGCGTAGACCTCGCCCGCCGACTTATGAATGCGGATGCTGATGTAGCGCGACTCGAACATGGGCTGCTCCACGGTCATCAAGGGCTGGAGACTATCCAACGCCTGTCCGAGCGTGTGGTGCAAGCCTCAGCAAGAAGCCTCAATGTCGAGGTGGGCCGTCATCGCCTTGGCGTAGCGCGGTCGCCTCTATCCCTTCAGCGGCCTGATCGCGTGAAGCAACGGACGCATGCTGGATAAGGAGCGCTTATGGCCGCCCGGCGCCTAAACCGGCAAGGGCCTCGGCTTGCGGTCATCCCCGATGGCCACGAACGTGAACACGCCCTCGGTCACCTTATGGGCCTGCTCGCCGTCGCGGCGGCGGCGCCAAGCTTCGACCTGGACCTTCAGAGAGGTGCGGCCGGTATGGACGAGGCGCGCGAACAGGCTGACCTCGTCGCCGACGAACACCGGGCTGATGAAGGTCATGCCGTCGATGGCGATGGTGGCGCAGCGGCCGGCGGCGCGGTGGAAGGCCACCGAAGCGGCCGCCAGGTCCATCTGCGACAGCAGCCAGCCGCCGAAGATGTCGCCTTCGGGGTTGGTGTCGGACGGCATGGCGATGGCGCGCAGCACCGGCGCCTCATGCGGCCACTCCAGCGCCTCCCAGGCCTTGGCCAGGGTCTCGGCGCGCGCGGATTGGGCGATCTCGTCGGTCATGGGGAGGGCTTAGTGCCCGCCGGCGCCTTCGTAGACGCCCGGCGCCAGGCGCTCGTCCTCGTCGCCCACGGCCGTCGAGGCCACGAAGCGGCGGTCGCAATAGGAGCAGTCGACGAAACCGGCCGCGCCCATCTCCAGCCACACGCGCGGATGGCCCAGCGCCCCGCCGACGCCATCGCAGGCGATGCGGTGCGAGCGGACGGCGATCGTCTCCGGCGCGGGGCCGGCGATCGCGTCGACATCCATGGCGGTAGGCGCGGTGGGGGTGTTGGCCATATCGGCGAGTCCTTAAAACGGAACGCGGCCTTGGCGCGGCGGCGAACGAGGCATACCTATGCGACGCTGAAAGGCGCCGTCAATCGACGCGCGCCTCAAACGACGTTTCCCGGCCCTTCCGCCCCCGATCTGGACGCTCCATGGACCTGCCCGCCTACGCCATCGAAGCCGAAGGCCTGTACAAGACCTATGCCGGCACGAAGACCTCGCCGGAGAAGAAGGCGCTGAACGGCATCGACCTGAAGATCCCGCGCGGCTCGATCTTCGGCCTGCTGGGCCCCAACGGCGCGGGCAAGTCGACCTTCATCAACATCCTGGCCGGCCTGGTGCGCAAGAGCTCGGGCACGGTGAAGATCTGGGGCCGCGACATCGACCAGCGGCCGCGCGACGCCCGCGCCGCGATCGGCGTAGTGCCGCAGGAACTGGCCGCCGACGTGTTCTTCACCCCGCGCGAGTCGCTGGAGGTGCAGGCCGGCTTCTACGGCGTGCCCAAGAACGAGCGCCGCACCGACGAGTTGCTGAACGCCCTGGGCCTCAGCGACAAGGCCAACGCCTATGTCCGCCAGCTGTCGGGCGGCATGAAGCGCCGTCTGATGGTGGCGAAAGCCATGGTCCACCAGCCGCCGGTGCTGATCCTGGACGAGCCCACAGCCGGCGTGGACGTCGAGCTGCGCCGCCAGCTCTGGCACTACGTCACGGGCCTGAACGAGCTGGGCGTCACCATCGTGCTGACCACCCACTACCTGGAAGAGGCCCAGGAGCTGTGCGACGAGATCGCCATCGTCAACCGCGGCGAAGTGGTGGCCTGCGAGCCGACCAGCACCCTCCTGCGCCGCATGGACAGCCGCAATGTCGTGGTGACCCCGGAGGAGCCGGTGCTGGCCGCCCCGACCCTGGCGGGCTTCGACACCAAGCTGCGGGCCAATGGCGCCTTCCAGGTCAGCTATCGCACCGGCCAGTCCAGCGTCGAGCAGGTGTTGGCCGCCGTGCGCGCCAACGGCCTGAAGATCAAGGACATCGCCACCGAGGATCCGGATCTGGAGGACGTCTTCCTGGCCCTGACCTATGGCGACCCGAACGCGGCCGATCCGACCAAGGACTAAAGCGCATGACCAGCAAGCCCGGCGCGCTGCGGCGCCTGATCGACCTGCCCGGCGTCAATGACCTGGAATACCGGGCCTTGCTCAAGCGCGACTTCGCCGAGCCCGAAGCTCGCGCTGAATATCCGGAGATCGACGCCTGCGTGCTAGCCCTATTCGGCTTGACCACCGACGCGGCCGAGGCGGTGGAACGGCCGCCGGGCTGGGACGATATCGAGACCCAGTCACCCGCCGCGCAGGTCGCCGCGTTCGAGGCCGAGGGCTGGGACGTCACCGACGACAAGCGCCGGCCGCTGCGCGTGCTTGGTCACTTCTCCGCGCCGCTGTGGCTGGCGGTGCGCGGCGTGGCCGGAACCCTGCCGTTCCAGCCGGAAAGCACCGAGCCGGAGCCCTGGATGTCCAAGCTCGAGGCCGAGGCCAAGCGTTTCCGCAAGCGCTAGGCGCCAGGGCTTGCCTTCCGGGACTCGCCCGCCAACACTCCCGCTTCGCATCGGGGATTGGGGTCGGATCATGAGTTTCCTGGAGAAGCAGTTCGGGCTTTCGGCCCAAGGCACGAGCGTGCGCACCGAGGTGCTGGCCGGCTTCACCACCTTCCTGACCATGGCCTATATCGTGATCGTCAATCCGGCGATCCTGGGCCAGGCCGGCATGCCGATCGCCGCCGTCGCCGCCGCCACGTGCCTGGCCGCCGGCTTCGGCTCGATCCTGATGGGGCTGATCGCCAACTATCCGATCGCGCTCGCTCCCGGCATGGGCCTCAACGCCTATTTCACCTTCACCGTCGTCAAGGGCATGGGCCTGCCGTGGGAGACCGCCCTGGGCTGCGTGTTCCTGTCGGGGATCGCCTTCCTGGTGCTGACTGTGGCGGGCATCCGCCAGCTGATCGTCGGGGCGATCCCGCGTCCTCTGTTCTCGGCCATCGCGGCGGGCATCGGCCTGTTCATCGCCTTCATCGGCCTGAAGGAGGC
>JAEXJH010000403.1 GCA_023445955.1 Pseudomonadota bacterium | reverse complement strand
GGCCGGGGGGTGATCAGCTTCCTGGGGGGGGCGCCAGTGTGGGCCGCCGCCGGCGCATGGGCGGGGAGCCAGGTGGGTCTCGACCAAACCGAAATCCGCGTGCTGCGGGGGCCGCATCTGCGCGTGCTGCCCGGGCAGGGCGGTAAAACCAGCGTCACTATCCCGTGACTCGCCCCCGATCGGCCTTCTCGCCTGCTAGGCTCTGCTTGGTCCCGGCCCATAGGCCGGGGCGCGTCTCGCCGTTGTCGCATCGTGCGACAGGATCGCCGGCCCGCTCGGCCGATCCGTCATCGTTGGAGAACCACCGCGCCGCGCACGGCGCTCACATCCACAAGGGGCCTGTCATGCCATCATCGATCTCGCCGGGCGCACCGCGCCTTCCGCTCGCCCGCCGCCGCGCCACCGCGCGCCCCGCCGGCCAGTCGCCCAAGCCTTAGGGCCTTTCGATCGCTCGGCGCGCCTCTTGCGCGCCGCCCCTTGAGCCGCCGTCGGCCTCTGCCGGCGCGCCGGCGTCCTTGCGTCCGAATCTGACCATTCCGGCGCCTGCCATGGAGCCCGCCATGATGGCCCAGATCATAAGCTTTCCCGACATCTTGCCGCCGCCGCCGCCGCTGGACATCGCCGGCTGCGCCTTGTTTCTCGACCTGGACGGGGTGCTGGCGCCGATCGTCGAACGCCCCCAGGATGTCGGGCCAGATCGGCGGCGAACCCTGATCCTGCGCCGTCTGGCCGAGCGGCTGCAGCGCCGCCTCGCCATCGTCAGTGGACGAACCGTCGCGGAGGTCTCGGCGATCACCGAGGACGCGGTGGCGGCAATAGCCGGCGTGCATGGCCTGCAAAGACGCACCGTCCTGGGCGAGGAGATCGCCGCGCTTCCCGACGCCGACCTGGCGGACGCCGCGGCCGTGTTCAAGGCCCTGGCCCGGGCCCAGCCGCTCCTGCAGGTCGAGGAAAAGGGCTTGAGCGTCGCGCTGCACTACCGCGCCTGTCCCAGCGCCTGCGAGGCGGTGCGCGAGGCCGCGCGACGCCTGGAGGCGGCCACCGGCCTTATCCTGCAGGAGGGCGACATGGTCGCCGAGCTGCGAACGGCCGGCGCGGACAAGGGCCAGGCGGTCCAGGCCTTCCTGGCCGAATGGCCGTTCCAGGGCGCGCGGCCGATCTTCGTGGGCGACGACCTCACCGATGAGGACGGGTTCATGGCCGCCGAGGCCGCGGGCGGCTACGGCGTGCTGGTTGGGCCCTCCAGCCGCCAGACACTGGCGCGCCATCGCCTGCCGGACGTCCCCGCCGTCCTGGACTGGCTGGAGGCGGCCATCCCCGGAGGCGTCGCATGAGCCGCCTCATCGTGGTCTCTAACCGGGTCAATCCGCCCAGCGACGAAGGCGTCGGCACGGCCGGCGGCCTGGCCATGGCCCTGGCCGCGGCGCTGCGCGAATATTCCGGCGTCTGGTTTGGTTGGAGCGGTGAGACGACCGAGACCTTCACCGGCCAGATCTCGATGCAGAAGGTCGGCGGGGTCACCGTGGCGCTGGTCGATCTCGAAGAGCAGGATCGCGAGGAATATTACGACGGCTACGCCAACCGCACGCTCTGGCCGATCTTTCACTCGCGCACCGATCTGGCCGCCTATGAGCGCTCGTTCGGCGAAGGCTATGAGCGGGTCAATCGCCGGTTCGCCGAGACGCTGGCGCCGCTGATCGGGCCCGGCGACCGCGTCTGGATCCACGACTATCACCTGATCCCGTTGGCCCAGGAACTGCGACGCCTAGGCGTCGGCAACAGGATCGGCTTCTTCCTGCACATCCCTTGGCCCAGCCGGCGATTGCTGACCACGCTGCCCCAGCACCGGGAGCTGGTGGAATCGCTGCTGGCCTACGATCTGGTGGGGTTCCAGACGCGCGACGCCTTGGAGGCTTTCAGCGACTATGTCGAACGCGACCTGGAGCTGACGATCGAGGACGGCGTCATCGCGGCGCAAGGCCGCTCGACCCGCATCGGCGCCTTTCCGATCGGCATCGAGGGCGACGCCTTCGCCGACTTGGCGCGCGGGCCGACGGCCCAAGCGGCGTTCGATCGCGTGCGCCTGAGCCAGACGGGACGCAAGATGATCCTGGGCGTCGACCGGCTCGACTACTCCAAGGGCTTGGAGGAGCGCTTCCTGGCCTACGAGCAGCTTCTGGCCGACCATCCCGATTGGGCCGAGCGGGTGTTCCTGCTGCAGATCGCCACCCCCAGCCGGGATGCGGTGGAGGCCTATCAGGAAATCCGCGCCCGCCTGGACGGGGTCTCCGGCCGCATCAACGGCGCCTACGCCACCGTCGACTGGGTGCCGATCCGCTACGTCAACCGCGCCCATCGGCGCGACGAGCTGGCGGGGATCTATCGCGCCGCCCATGTCGGCCTGGTCACACCTTTGCGCGACGGCATGAACCTGGTGGCCAAGGAATATGTCGCCGCCCAGGACCCCGACGACCCTGGCGTGCTGGTCCTGTCCCGCTACGCCGGCGCGGCCGAGCAGATGCAGGACGCCCTGATCATCAACCCCTTCAGCCGCGAGGAGACCTCCGAGGCGCTCGGCCAGGCCCTGGCCATGCCGCGCGCCGAGCGGATCGCCCGCTGGCGGCGGCTGATGGACGGGGTGTCGCGCGACGACGTGGCCGCCTGGCGCGACGCCTATGTCGGAGCCCTCGACCTGGGAAAGGCCGACGGCGACCAGGATCACGGCGACAGTCGGAAAGCCTCGTGATACGATGTACTGATCGATCCTGGATCGAGAAAGGCGGCCGTCAGTGTCGCCGAGCGGGAGGAAACGCTCATGAGGCGCAACGGCGGTGTTCCGATCGAGGTGATTATCGTCGCCTTGGCCGCCTTGGGTTGCCTGGCGGCGATGTCGCTGCGCCTGGCGGGTTAAGAGCGCTGCAAGACAGGATTGGAGGGGACGTCGCATGACCCATCTTGATTGGGAGGATGCGCTCGAAATCGTCGTGGGCTTCCTGGAGTCGCCCCCCGAGGCCGCCCCCGAGGACGGCAAGCGGTTCGACCAGGCGCTTTTGCGCGTGCTGGCCGGCGCGCCGGGGGGCGGGGGCCGCCGG
>JAEXJH010000402.1 GCA_023445955.1 Pseudomonadota bacterium | reverse complement strand
CGCGTGACCTCGCCGATCGACGGCCGGGTCTCCAAGACCATCATCACCCGCGGCAATCTGGTCACCCAGACCAGTCTGCTCACGACCGTGGTGTCCGACACCCCGATCTACGCCGAGTTCAACGCCGACGAGCAGACCTTCCTAAAGTACGCCGCCGCCGAGCGTGGCAAGGGCAGCCCGGTCTATATGGGCCTGATGACCGAGGACGGTTATCCGCATGAGGGCAAGCTGTCGTTCATCGACAACGCCCTGGACGCCAAGAGCGGCACCATCAACGGCCGGGCGATCTTCGCCAACGCCGACGGCCGCTTTACCCCCGGCCTGTTCGCCCGCATCCGCATGGTCAGCGCCGAGAGCCAGACCGTCGCCCTGGCCCCCGACCGCGCCATCGGCACGGACCTGGGCAAGCGCTTCGTCGTGGTGGTCAACGGTAACAACAAGGCCGAGTACCGCCCCGTCGAGATCGGTCCGCTGGCCGGCAATCTGCGCATCATCCGCTCGGGCCTGAAGCCTGGCGACCGGGTGATCGTCGGCGGCCTGCAGAAGGTCAAGCCGGGCGACACCGTCGCCCCGGTCAAGGTCAAGACCGAGCTGGCCGACCTGGCCCAGCTGGAGGTCGGCGGCCAACGCCTCGGCCGGTCGACCGGCCAGAACTAAGTCCAAGCGTAACGCCCGGCTCGCGTGACTGAGCCGGGCGTCCTTTTCCAGGGTTCCGAGAGGTTTCTGTCGTCCGCCGTTTGGCGGGGGAGGGGCCGCTTGCACCCGACGCGCACCCATTTCCGCTCCTCCCCAGGACGAAAGCCATGTCCTTCTCAAAGTTCTTCGTGAACCGACCGCGCTTCGCGGCCGTGCTCTCGATCATCATCTTCATCGCCGGCCTGGTGTCGCTGCCCCAGCTGCCGATCAGCGAATATCCGGAAGTCGTGCCGCCGACCGTGGTCGTGCGCGCCGCCTATCCGGGCGCCAACCCCGCCGTCATCGGCCAGACCGTCGCCGCTCCGCTGGAGCAGGCGATCAACGGCGTCGAGGGCATGATCTACCAGTCGTCCCAGTCGGCCGCCGACGGGGCCATGGTCCTGACCGTGACCTTCGCGCTGGGCACCGACCTGGATAAGGCCCAGGTGCAGGTTCAGAACCGCGTCGCCCAGGCCCTGCCCAAGCTTCCCCAGGAAGTGCAGCGGGTGGGCGTGACCACCGACAAGGCCTCTCCGGACCTGTCGCTGGTCGTGCACATGATCTCGCCGAACAACCGCTACGACATGCTGTACCTCAGCAACTACGCGCAGCTGAACGTCCGCGACCGCCTGAAGCGGATCGACGGCGTCGGCGACGTGCAGATCTTCGGCGCGGGCTCGTACTCGATGCGCGTCTGGCTGGACCCTGAAAAGCTGGCCGCCCTGTCGATGACCGCCGGCGACGTCGTCCGCGCCCTGCGTGAACAGAACGTCCAGGTCGCCGCCGGCCAGCTTGGCGCTCCGCCCAATGCGGGCTCCGGCGCCGAATTCCAGCTGTCGATCAACGCCCCCGGCCGTCTGACCGACGAAGAGCAGTTCCGCGACGTGATCGTCCGCTCGGGCGACAACGGCCAGATCACGCGCCTCGGCGACGTGGCCCGCGTGGAGCTGGGCGCCAACAACTACGCCCTGCGCTCGTTGCTCGACAACAAGCCCGCCGTGGCCATGCCGATCTTCCAGCGTCCGGGTTCGAACGCCCTGGAGATGGCCGCCAACGTCAAGAAGACGATGAAGGAGCTCAAGAAGGAGTTCCCCGAAGGCGTCGACTACGAGATCATCTACGACACCACCGCCTTCGTGCAGGAAAGCATCGACTCGGTGGTTCACACCCTGATCGAGGCCATCATCCTGGTCGTCATCGTGGTGGTGATCTTCCTGCAGGGCTGGCGCGCCTCGGTGATCCCGCTGATCGCCGTGCCGGTCAGCCTGATCGGCACCTTCGCGATCATGCTGATGCTGGGTTTCGGCCTCAACGCCCTGACCCTGTTCGGCCTGGTTCTCGCCATCGGCATCGTCGTCGACGACGCCATCGTGGTGGTCGAGAACGTCGAGCGGAACATCTCGCTGGGCCTGGCCCCGCCGGACGCCACCCGCAAGGCCATGACCGAGGTGACCGGACCGATCATCTCCACGGCGCTCGTGCTGTGCGCGGTGTTCATCCCCACCGCCTTCATCAGCGGCCTGTCGGGCCAGTTCTACCGTCAGTTCGCCCTGACCATCGCCATCTCGACGGTGATCTCGGCCATCAACTCCCTGACCCTGTCGCCGGCCCTGGCCGCGGTGCTCCTGAAGTCGCATGACGCGCCCAAGGACCGCTTCCAGAAGCTGATCGATGCGGCCCTGGGCTGGCTGTTCAACCCGTTCAACCGCTTCTTCGCCAAGGCCTCCAACGGCTACGTCAACGGCGTGGCCAAGACCCTGGGCCGCTCCACGGCGGGCCTGGTCGTCTATGGCGTCCTGCTGGCGCTGACGATCTTCGCCTTCTCCAAGACCCCGACCGGCTTCGTGCCGCAGCAGGACAAGGCCTATGTGGTCGCCGTCGTGCAGCTGCCCGACGCCGCCTCGCTGGATCGTACGGAGGCGGTGATCCACCAGATGGGCGAGATCGCCAAGACCATCCCGGGCGTGAAGCACTCGGTGGCCTTCCCCGGCCTGTCGGTGAACGGCCTGATCAACAGCCCCAACTCCGGCGCGGTGTTCTATCCGCTCGACGACTTCCAGGACCGTCGCAGCAAGGACAAGCAGGCCGGCGCCATCGTCGCCCAACTGAACCAGAAGTTCGGCGCCATCCCTGACGCCCAGATCGCCGTCTTCCCGCCCCCGTCCGTCCAGGGCCTGGGCACCATCGGCGGCTTCCGCATGCAGATCGTCGACAAGGCCGGCCTTGGCCCCGACGAGCTGAACAAGGCCACCCAGAACCTGATGGACAAGGCGCGGCAGGACCCAGCTCTCGCCGGCATCTTCTCCAGTTACCAAGTGAGCGTGCCGAAGATCCAGGCCGACATCGATCGCGAGAAGGCCCGGGCCCAGGGCGTGTCCCTGACCGACCTCTTCGAGACGATGCAGGTCTATCTGGGCTCGCTGTACGTCAACGACTTCAACCGCTTCGGGCGGACCTACGAGGTCAACGTGCAGGCCGACCAGAGCTTCCGCCTGCAGCCCGAGCAGATGCTGCGCCTGCAGACGCGGAATGGTTCGGGCCAGATGATCCCGCTGGGCGCCTTCGTGAACTTCCACGAGACGACCGGTCCCGACCGCGAGAGCCACTACAACGGCATGCTGACCGCCGAGATCAACGGCGGCCCGGCGCCGGGCTACTCGACCGGCCAGGCCCAGGCGGCGCTGGAAAACCTCGCCAAGAAGGAACTGCCCAACGGCATGGGCTTCGAGTGGACCGAGCTGACCTACCAGCAGATCCTGGCGGGCAACACGGCGATCTTCATCTTCCCGCTCTGCGTGCTGCTGGCCTTCCTAGTGCTGGTCGCCCAGTACGAAAGCTGGAGCCTGCCGCTGGTCGTGATCCTGATCGTTCCGATGACCCTGCTGTCGGCCCTGGCCGGCGTGTGGATCAGCAAGGGCGACAACAACATCTTCACCCAGATCGGCCTGATCGTGCTGGTGGGGCTGGCGTGTAAGAACGCCATCCTGATCGTGGAGTTCGCCAAGGAACGCGAGGAGCACGGCGACAGCCCGCTCCAGGCGGTCCTGGAGGCCTGCCGCCTGCGCCTGCGTCCGATCCTGATGACCTCGATCGCCTTCATCATGGGGGTCTATCCCCTGGTGGTGTCGCACGGGGCCGGGGCCGAGATGCGCAAGGCCATGGGCGTTGCGGTGTTCTCGGGGATGCTGGGCGTGACCCTGTTCGGCCTGATCCTGACGCCGATCTTCTACTACGTCATCCGTCGCAACACGGCCCGCAAGGCCGCGCCGAAGGCGGAACTGACCTCGCCTGTGGAGGCGCACTGATGTCCTTCGTCAAACTCACCCTGCGCGCCGCGCTGATCGCCGGCGTCTCCCTGACGGCCGCCGCCTGCGCGGTGGGGCCGAACTACAAGGCGCCGGCGACCCCGCCGGCGGCCTTCCAGAACGCCGACCCGGCCGTCTTCACTACCGCCAATCCTGAAGCCGAATGGTGGAAGGCGTTTGGCGACCCGGTGCTGGACCAACTGGTCGGCCAGGCCCTCTCTGGCAATCTCGATCTGAAGATCGCGGTCGCTCGGGTGGCCGAGGCCCGCGCCCTGTTCACCGAGCAGAAGCTGGACCTGCTGCCGCACGTCACGGCCGATGGCGCCTACACCAAGAGCAAGCAGCAACAGCCGGGCTTCTCCACCGCTCGGGTCGAGAACCAGACTTACCAGGCCGGCTTCGACGCCGGCTGGGAGATCGACCTCTTCGGCCGCGTTCGTCGTGGCGTGGAGGCCGCTGGGGCTGAAGCCGGCGCGGCCCAGGCCGAGCTGCGCGACGCCCAGGTCACGGTCGCGGCCGAGGTGGCGCGCAACTACCTCGAACTGCGCGGCGCCCAGGCCCGCCTGAAGGTCGCCAACCGCAACCTCCAGACCCAGCGCGAGACCCTGCGCCTGACCAAGGTGCGGTTCGACGCCGGGGCTGGCAGTCCGATCGACGTGGCCTCGGCCCAGGCTCGCCTGAACGCCACCGAGGCGGCGATCCCGGGCCTGATCACGGCCGAGAAGCGCGCCAACTACCGCCTGGCCGTACTCACGGCCCAGCGCCCCGGCGCGCTGGACGCCCTGCTGGTTCCGCGTGAGGTCGACACTCGCCCGCTGATCACCGCCCTGCCGATCGGCGATGCGGGCGACCTGCTGCGCCGGCGTCCGGACGTGCAGGCGGCCGAGCGGCGGCTGGCTTCGCAGACCGCTCAGGTCGGGGTGGCCACGGCCGACCTCTTCCCGCGCGTGTCGGTGACCGGCTTCATCGGCTTCTTGTCGGGGACCTCGGCTGGTTTCGGCAACAGCGCCAGCAAGGCCTGGTCGGTGGCGCCCAGCGTCAGCTGGCCGGCCCTGGACCTGGGCAGCGCCCACGCCCGCCTGCGCGCCGCGCGAGCTCGTGATGACGCCGCCCTGGCCAACTACGACCAGACGGTGCTGCGGGCGCTGGAGGACCTGGAGAACGCCCTGGTCTCCTACCGTCAGCAGCAGGCCCAGCTGACCAGCCTGACCGACCAGGCGGCCGCCTCGCGCCGCGCGGCCGAGCTGGCGCGCATCCAGTACAAGGAAGGCGGCATCGACTTCCTCGTCCTGCTCGACGCCGAGCGCACCCTGCTGGCCGCGGAGGACGCCCTCAGCGTCGCCGAGACCGGGGTGAACACCGACGTCGTGGCCATCTACAAGGCCCTCGGCGGCGGCTGGAAAGCCTGACGGCGAACCTCCACCGTTTCCCGGCGTTTAGAAGCCCGGCCGCCCATCGCGGCGGGGGTTGAATTTTTTTAAACAGCCCCGA
>JAEXJH010000401.1 GCA_023445955.1 Pseudomonadota bacterium | reverse complement strand
CGGCGAGCCAGGGCGATGTTGTCGGCGATCGAGGCCGGCAGGATCAGGGGCGACTGTCCGGCCCAGGCGATGTCGCTCCCGCCCTCGATCCGGATGCGACCGGCGGTCAGGGGCGCCAGGTCCAGCAGCAGGTTCAGCAGCGAGCTCTTGCCCGCGCCGCTGGGGCCGACCAAGGCGGTTATGGTTCCCGCTTGGGCGATGAGGTCGAAGCCGTCGAGGGCCGGCGCGTCGGCGTCAGGATAGTGGACCGTGACGCCTTCGAAGCGGATGGTCGGCGCCTCGCCCGGCGTCGCGGCGGGCTTCTCGGCCGGCGCTTCGAAGGTTGCGAGGCTCGCGCTCGCCGCCTCCGCCGCCTGGCGGTCGTGATAGGCGGCGGCGAGGCGGCGCATGGGGTCGTAGATCTCGGGCGCCAGGGCCAGGACGAAGAAGGCGCGCTTCAGGTCCAACTGCTCGGGGACCGGGAAGGGCAGCAGGCGCAGCAGGTTGAAGCCGCAATAGACCGCCACCAACGCCACCGACAGGGCGGCGAAGAAGTCCAGCGCCGCCGAGGAGATGAAGGCCACCCGCAGCACCTTGATGGTGCGCTCGGCCAAGTCGGACGCCGAGCGGCGCAGGGCCGCCGTGGTCGCCCCTTCGGCCTGGAAGGCCAGCACCACCGGCAGGGCGCGGACGCGGTCGAGGAACAGGCCCGACAGGCGCTCCAGGGCCAGGAACTGGGAGCGGCTCTCGGCGGCGGCGGCCGTGCCGGCCAGGATCATGGCGATGATGAAGGGGATCAGCGTGGCCAGCAGGATGGCGGCGCTGATCGGGCTGGCGATCGCGGCGACGGCGATCATCACCAGTGGCAGCACGGCGGCGGCCAGCTTCGCGGGCAGGAAGCGGGCGAAGTGGCCGTCCAGGGCCTCGACCCCCTCGACCAGGGCGGTGGCCGCTTGAGCGGCCGTACGACGTGGACCGCCGAATATGGAGCGCGCCAGGTCGGCGCGGACGCCGGCCTTGGCCTCGGCGGCCGCCTGCGCGCCGGCTTCGGTGGCCAGGCGCGCCAGGACCCCGCGCAACACGCCGGCCACGACGATCGCCAGCAGGCAGAGACTGAGAATCAGCGGCCCGCGCCGGCTGGCGATGGCGTCGATCCCGAACGCCAGGCCCGCGGCGAAGCCGATCGCGGCCACGCCGTCCAGCAGCACGAACGCGCGCGCGCGGCCCGCCGCCGGCGCGTTTCGGCGGCTCACGCGATCGAGCCACGTCTTCGGTTCAACGGAACCATCAATCTGTACTATGCCGGCGCCCATGGGTTGAGTGTAGGCTGCTTTCATCCGCAAGCCTTGATCCTGATCAAGGACCGGGCGGTCGCGGCGGTCTAGGGATGAGCCCTCGATCGGCGTGATCATCGGCCGTTCGTCTCGGAGCTGTCCATGGACCCCGCCGTCATCGACCTGTCGCGCCTCCAGTTTGCGCTGACCGCCCTGTACCACTTCCTGTTCGTGCCGCTCACCATCGGGCTCAGCTTCATGCTGGTCATCATGGAGAGCATCTATGTGATGACCAAGCGGCCGATCTGGCGGACCACCACCCGGTTCTGGGGCGTGCTGTTCGGCATCAATTTCGCCCTGGGCGTGGCCACCGGCATCACCATGGAATTCCAGTTCGGCATGAACTGGTCCTACTACTCGCACTATGTCGGCGACATCTTCGGCGCCCCGCTGGCGATCGAGGGGCTGATGGCCTTCTTCCTGGAAGCCACCTTCGTCGGGCTGATGTTCTTCGGCTGGGACAAGCTCAAGCCCGTCGGCCACCTGTTCGTGACCTTCATGGTCGCCCTGGGCACCAACCTGTCGGCGCTGTGGATCCTGGTCGCCAACGGCTGGATGCAGAACCCGATGGGCGCGGCCTTCAATCCCGACACCATGCGCATGGAGGTCTCCAGCTTCCGCGACGTGCTGTTCAACCCCGTGGCCCAGGCCAAGTTCGTGCACACGGTCAGCGCCGGCTACACCATCGCCTCGGTGTTCGTGCTGGGTGTCTCGGCCTGGTACCTGCTGAAGGGCAAGCACATCGGCGTGGCCAAGCGGTCGATGACCGTGGCCGCGGCCTTTGGTCTTGCCTCCTCGCTGTCGGTCGTCGTGCTGGGCGACGAGAGCGGCTACGCCCTGACCGACAACCAGAAAATGAAGCTCGCCGCCCTGGAGGCCATGTGGGAGACCGAGCCCGCGCCGGCCGGCCTGACCGCCTTCGGCATCCCGGACCTGAAGGCTCGCCAGACCCACTACGAGGTCAAGATCCCCTACGTCCTGGGCCTGATCGCCACCCGCAGCTTCGACACGCCGGTCGAGGGCATCTTCTCGCTGGTCGCCAAGGCCGAGGACCGTATCGAGAGCGGCGTCGTCGCCTATGGCGCGGTCGAGGCGCTGAAGGTCAATCCCAACGACATGACCGCGCGGGCGACCTTCGAGGCGCACCGCCGCGACCTGGGCTACGCCCTGCTGCTGAAGCGCTATGTCGCCGATCCGCGCCAGGCCTCGCCCGCGCTGATCAAGACGACCGCCTGGGACGCAGTGCCCAATGTGCCGGTGATGTTCTGGAGCTTCCGGATCATGGCCGGGATCGGGATGCTGATGATCGCCATGTTCACCACGGCCTTCGTGCTGGTGACGATGCGCAAGCACGACACCAAGTGGTTCCTGTGGATCGCCGTGGCGGCCATTCCGCTGCCCTGGATCTCGACCGAGCTGGGCTGGGTGCTGGCCGAGGTGGGGCGTCAGCCCTGGGCGGTGGACGGCGTGCTGCCGACCTTCCTGGGCGCCTCCAGCCTCACCGTGCCGCAACTGCTGACCAGCATCGCGGTGTTCACCCTGCTGTACGGCGCGCTGGCCGTGGTCGAGGTCGGCCTGATCCTGCGCGCCATCAAGAAAGGCCCGTTCGCTCAGCACGACCCCGTCCCGGACGGCGCGCCCGCTGAGCCCGAACCGGCCGTGGCCTAAGGAGGATCACGAGATGGAACTCCCAATCGACTACGCCACCCTGCGCGTCCTCTGGTGGGCCCTGGTCGGCATCCTGCTGATCGGCTTCACCCTGACCGACGGCTTCGACATGGGCGTGGGGGCCTTGCTGCCCTTCGTCGCCAAGGACGACGCCGAGCGGCGCATGGTCATCAACACCGTCGGCCCGACCTGGGAAGGCAACCAGGTGTGGTTCATCCTGGGCGGCGGCGCGATCTTCGCGGCCTGGCCGTTCGTCTACGCCATCAGCTTCTCGGGCTTCTACCTGGCGATGTTCCTGGTGCTGGCCGCCATGATCCTGCGGCCGGTCAGCTTCAAGTACCGCTCCAAGCGGCCGCACCCCAAGTGGCGGGCGTTCTGGGACTGGGGCCTGTTCGTCGGCGGCTTCGTGCCGGTGCTGGTGTTCGGCGTGGCCATGGGCAACGTCCTGCAAGGCGCGCCCTTCCGCCTGGATAGCGATCTGCGGGCCTTCTACGAGGGCGCCTTCATCGGCCTGTTCTCACCTTTCGCCCTGCTGTGCGGCCTGCTGTCGGTCTCCATGCTGGTGCTGCACGGCGCGGCCTGGCTGACGGTCAAGGCCGAGGAGGGGCCGGTCACCGAGCGCGCCCGGCTGTTCGGCGAGATCGCCGCCCTGGCCAGCATCGTGCTCTT
>JAEXJH010000400.1 GCA_023445955.1 Pseudomonadota bacterium | reverse complement strand
GCAGATGCTAGACCGCCAGTCCCTTCCGGACGGAGCGCTCCTATGTCGATCGAGGCCCTGCGCGCCCAGCTGCCCGCCTACGCCCAGGCCATCGGCCGCAACCTGGAGGTCCTGGCCGGCGAGACGGTGCTGGACGAAACGGCCAAGTGGAGCTGCTTCGTCGCCAGCGCCTGCGCGATCGGCGAGCCCGAGACCTTGCTGGCCCTGACCATGATCGCGCGCGAGGCCGGCCTGGCGCCGGAGGCCTTCGAAGAGGCCAAGACGGCGGCGGCGACCATGGCCATGACCAATGTCTATTTCCGCGCCGTCCACCTGATGACGGCGGCGGACTATGAGAGCCTGCCTTCGCGCCTGCGGTTCGGCCGCGATCATTCCGTGACCTACGAGCTGTGCTGCATCGCCGTGTCGGCGATCAACGGCTGCGGCGCATGCCTGGACAGCCATGAAGCGGAGCTGCGGAGGCGGGGCGTCGAGCCCGTCCAGATCCAGGCCGCCCTGCGCATTGGGGCCGTGGTCAACGCCGTCGCCCGGGTGATGGCGGTCGAAACGGCGGATCGTCCCCAATTTTCGGGCGTTTGAAGGTCATCCGCGACGCCCCGTCGCGGCGTCTGCCCCTCGACATTCACCTTGCCCGTAAACTAAGTTGTTAACCTCTGGGTAAGAGATTCGCGGCGTCCGCAAGTCGATCTGTCAGGTCGAGGCGGACACGCATGGGGCGAAAGTGGGCGATATGAGACTGCTGTCTAAGAATCCTCGCGAGAACAAGAACGGCAAGCCGATCGTTCTGGGTGAGGACACCCAGGCCGAGACCGTGCAGCATCAGATCGAATCCACCCAGGCGATCGGCCAACGCTACGAGACCATTCACGGTGGCCTCGACAGCATCGGTCGCGTCATGGAGCACCTGAAGGCCATCGAGCCGCTGATCGCCGAGATCCGCGGTCCCGTCGCCCAGGAGTTCGACGCCCGCCGCGCCGAGCACGCCGAGCTGATCGCCCTGCGCGCCAACTATGACCACGCCCAGCGCCAAGTCGCGCAGATCCAGGCCGAGGAGCGCGACGTCAGCGCTCGCCTGGCCGCCGCCGAGACCGCCCTTGGCGAAACCGACGCCCGCCGCCAGACCCAGGACGCGGCGCTGGAAGACAACGCTCTCGAGATCGACCGCCTGCGCAACGCCCTGCTGCAGTCGGACCTGAAGGTCTCCAGCCTCGACGCGTCCTTGCGCGACGCCAACGCCCGCATCGAGCACCTGGTGCAGGACGTCGACAGCCTGCGCGTCCAGTCGCAGGACATCGACACTCGCCGTGGCGACGCCGAAGCCGCCCTGGCCCGCGCCAACCAGGACAACGCCTTGTTGGGCGAGGAAGCCGCGACCCTGAAGAAGCGCGTCGACCAGGCTGGCCTGGACGTCGCCCGCCTGTCGCGCATCGAGACCGACTTGGAAGCTCAGCTGGCCGGCGAACGCGCCCGCGTCCAAGCGGTCGAGAACGCCCTGCACGCCCACCAGACCGACAGCGGCCGCATCATCCGCGGACTGGAAAGCCAGGTCGAAGCCTCGCGCGCCGAGATCTCGGCCCTGCAGACGCGCCTCGAGACCGCCACCGGCCGCGCCGACAAGCTGGAAGAGATGAACGGCCAGATCTCGGCCCGCCTGGCCGAGTCCTCGGCACACCAGAAGGCGGTCGAGCGCCGCGCCGGCGATCTCAATGTCGCCCTGGAACGCGCCCTGGAACGCATCCGCACGCTGGAAGAGGATTCCGAAGGCCTGCGTCAGCGCCATGCCGGCGTCGACACGGCGCGCGCCACCGCCATCGAGCGCGCCGACCAGCTGGCCAAGGGCGCCGTCGCCCAGGACAAGGCCATGAAGCGCGCCGAGGAACGGGCCCAGCAGCTGCGCGCCCGTCTCGACGGCATGCAGGAAGCCCAGGACCAGATCCGTCGCGAGCACGAGGACAAGGTCGCCGAGCTGCAGGCCACGATCGAGCGCCTCACCTCGGAAGCCGCCCTGGCCGAAGGCGCCCTGGAAGCGGCCCGCCGCGACCGCTCGCGCCTGCAGATGGCCCTGCTGGGGGCCTCGGACGAGGGCGTGGCGGAGAGCGCGTAAGCCTTTCCTGGACCGAAAACAGAAAAGCCCGCGAGCCAAAGAGGTTCGCGGGCTTTTTCATGCGCCGTGCGTCCTTCGAGGCGCGCTCAGGAGCGCGCACCTCAGGATGAGGTCGTTTGTGCTGAATCCTTCATTCTGAGGTGTGAGCCAAAGGCGAGCCTCGAAGGACACACGGCCTATTTCGCCTCGCTTGCCGCCTTCAACCCCGCCACCTGCTGACCCAGCACGCCGTCGACGGGCGCGGCGATCTTGTCCAGGCCGCCCTTGAAATAGCCGCCAACGTCGTAGGTGACGGTCACCGTCGTGGCGCCGTCCTTCTCGGCCAGCAGGAAGGTCAGCGCGCCGGACGCGCCAGAGCTCTGCATCGGGCCGAGCGCGCCGACCAGCACCAGCTTCTGGCCCGGGACGGCGTTGACCGTGGTCATGTGCAGCACCGAGCCGCCATTGGGCAGCCGTTCGCAGAAGCAAGCCCCCGAGGCCGCGCCCAAGGACAGGTTGGCGGCCGAACCCGAAAAGGTATGGGCCGACGCCCACCACTTGGACGGCGTGACCAGGGTGGCCCAGACCGCATTGGCCGGAGCGGCGATCACGACCTGACGCCGGACCTCGAAGCCGTTGGGCTGAGCGTCCACGACCTCGGCGCGCGCCGAACCGGCGGCCAGCAGCGCGAGCGTGGCGGCGATAGCGATCGTCTTCATGTCGGTTTGCCTCCCCGGAACCACGATGACCTTACTCTACAGGCGAACTGATCGTCGCGCCGCCAGCCTTCAGTCGATCCAGCACGCCATTGGCCGGCAGCAGGAAGCCGAGATCCACCACCGCCACGGTGACGCCGGGACGCTTCAAGGCGTCCGTCATCGCATCGGCGGTCTGGCCCACGCCCTTCTCCAGCAGCGCCGCGCCGCCCGGCGCGCGCAACAGGCAACGCTGGGCGCCGCTGGCGCGGTAGCGGGCGCGAACCGAGGCGAGGTCGCCCTCCGCCCAGTCCTGGCCGATCGTGGTGGAGTGCGCGCCGTCATAGGCGACCTCGTCCAGCGCCACGCGCAGGCAATAGAGCTGGTCCTCGGGCGACAGCTTGGCGGCGATCGAGGTCACCGCGCTCATTCGGTACTGGCCGACCGACTTGACCTTCAGCTTACG
Source organism: Pseudomonadota bacterium (assembly GCA_023445955.1). Classification (GTDB taxonomy): domain Bacteria; phylum Pseudomonadota; class Alphaproteobacteria; order Caulobacterales; family Caulobacteraceae; genus Caulobacter. Next base: position 5,095 of record JAEXJH010000400.1, on the reverse strand, counting down.
GGCCTTGGCCATGCGCTCGACGGTGCTGACCGGCTTGGCCTCCGACAGGCCCGCCGCCTGGCGGAAGTCCGACAGCAGCAGGAACCCCGCCACGCCGGGCTTCCAGTTCTTGTATTCGCCCGGACCCTTGCGGGCCTGGTTGCGGGACTCCACGAAGCGCGCCTTCAGATCGGGCGGCAGCTGGTCCTCGAGGTTCTTGCCCATCGGCTGACGCAGGCCGCCGCCGAAGCTAAGGATGAAACCGGCCGCCTGGGTGACGCCGACCGCGGCCTGCGGCGGGACCAGGACAAGGCTGGCCTTGTCCAGCGCCTTGTTCAGGCGCGGGCTGTCCCACTTCAGCTGATGGGGCAGGGGACTGGCCGAGCCGAGGATGTAGAGCTTGGCTCCGTCCTTCTCGACCAGCCAGATCGCCGGCCCCTTGGGCTTGGCCACCACGGTCAGCTCGGCGACCACCGCGCTCTCGTCCTGGGCCGGCGCGGCGCCGAGCTCCACGACGGGCGGCGGCGGCGCGGTCTGGCCGGCCAGCAGCAGGGACAAGGCGAGAGCGGCGGACGCGACCATCGAAACTCCTTCAGCCCCCTGACGTGACTTAGCCCTTCTCCCGTGGCGGGAGAAGGGCGTGGGTCAGGTCGTTTAGGCTCCCGGCGGAACCGGGAAGCCGCGCTTGCGCATCAGCGCCCCGATCTTCACGTCGCGACCGCGGAAGGCGCGGAACTGGTCGACGGGATCGACGGTGTTGCCCTTCGACATGATCGTCTCGTAGAGGCGCTTGGCGGTCGGCTTGTCGTAGAACTTGCCCGGCGCCTCCTCGAACGCCTCGGCGACGTCGGCGGTCAGGGTGTCGGCCCACAGGTAGCTGTAGTAGCCGGCCGAATAGCCGTCGGACGAGAACACGTGGCCGAACTGCGGGGTGCGGTGACGCATGACGATCTCGTGCGGCATGTTCAGCTTGGCCAGCTCCTCGCGCTCGAACTTGTCCGGATCGATGTCGACGTCGCCGGCCAGGTGCAGCTTCATGTCGATCAGGGCCGAGGCCAGGTACTCGGTCGTGCCGAAACCCTCGCCGAACTTGCCGGCGGCCTCGATCTTGTCGACCAGGGCCTGCGGGATCGGCTTGCCGGTCTGATAGTGCAGGGCGAACTGGTTCAGCACCTGCGGCGTCGGCAGCCAATGTTCGTTCAGCTGGCTGGGGAACTCGACATAGTCGCGCGCCACGGCCGTGCCCGACACCGACGGATAGGTGGCGTTGGCGTTCAGGCCGTGCAGGGCGTGGCCGAACTCGTGGAACAGGGTGGTGGCGTCGTCCCACGAGATCAGCAGGGGCTCGCCGGGCTTGCCCTTGATGAAGTTGGAGTTGTTCGAGACGATCGTGGTGACCTCGCCCTTGAACCGCTCCTGGGTGCGGTAGGCGTTCATCCACGCGCCCGAGCGCTTACCCGGACGGGCATAGGGGTCGAAGTACCACAGGCCGACGTGCTTGCCGGCGCGGGTCACCTCATAGACCGTGATGTCCTCGTGATAGACGGGGATGCCCGAAAGCTTCTTGAATTCAAAGCCGTAGAGCTGGCCCGAAGCCCAGAACATGCCCTCGCGCAGCTTGTCCAGCTGCAGGTACGGCTTCACCTCGTTCATATCGAGGGCGTACTTCGCCAGGCGGACCTTCTCGGCGTAGAAGCGGTAGTCCCACGGCTCGAGCTTGAAGCCGCCCCCTTCCTTTTCGATGATCGCCTGCATGTCGGCGACGTCGATGGCGACCTGGGCGATGGCCGGGGTCCACACCGCCTCCATCAGCGCCATGGCGTTTTCCGGCGTCTTGGCCATGGCGTTTTCGAGGCGCCAGTGGGCGTGGGTCTTGTAGCCCAGCAGCTTGGCGCGCTCGACGCGCAGCTTCAGGATCTTGCTGATGATGGCGTTGTTGTCGGTCGCACCGCCGTTGTCGCCGCGATTGACGAACGCGCGCCAGACCTTCTCGCGAGCGCTGCGGACCGGGCTCTCGGTCAGGAACGGGTCGACGCTGGAGCGGGTGTTGACGACGATGAACTTGCCCGGAAGCTTGCGCGAGGCGGCGTTCGAGGCCGCGGCGTCCTTGAGGCCCTGGGGCAGGCCGGCCAGGTCGGCGTCCGACAGCTCGATCCAGGTGTTCTCGTCGGCCAGCAGGTTCTGGCTGAACTTGGTGTAGAGGCCAGCCAGCTCGGTGTTGATCGCGCCGACCCGGGCCTTGGCGTCAGGGCTGAGCTTGGCGCCCGAGCGCACGAAGTTGCGGTAGTAGATCCACAGCACGCGCTGCTGTTCCGGCGTCAGCTTGGCCTTGTCCGGCGAGTTGTAGACCGCCTCGACGCGGGCGAAGAGCGCGACGTTCTGGTTGATCTTGTCGCCGTGGGCCGACAGCGCCGGGTCCATCACTTCCTCGACGGCCTGGAATTCCGGCGTGCTCATGTTCGAGCCCCAGATGCCGTAATAGGTCTGGACGTCGTTCAGCATCCGGCCGGAATCTTCCAGCGCGGCGATGGTGTTCTCGAAGGTCGGCGCGGCCTTGTTGGACGTGATGGCGTCGATCTCGGCCAGGTTCTTGGCCATGGCCGTTTCCAGGGCCGGCTTGAAGTCGGCGACCTTGACCTTGTCGAAGGCCGGCACGCCGCCGTAGGGGCCGACCCACTTCTGGGTCATCGGGTTAGCGCCTTGGGCCATGGACAAGCTCGGATTGAGGGCGGCCGAGGCCCCGACGGCGGCGGCTGAAGCAAGGAACGTACGACGTTGCACGGAGTGTCTCCGGTGAAGATTTGGACGCGACCCTAACAAGGTTCCGGGGCGTGTCACATGACAGGACCGTAACCTTCCCCCAAGGGGTGCTCACTCCGTGGACGAGGCCCGGTTTGGCGGCTACAGCTTTGGCCATGATCGGCGTCTTCGACTCCGGCGTAGGCGGCCTCTCGGTCCACCGCGCCCTCGTGCAGCGTCTGCCCCAGGCGGACTTCACCTATCTGGCCGACCAGGCCCACGCGCCCTATGGCGTGCGCACCGGCGAGGACATCGTCGAGCTGACCAAGGCCGGCTGCATCCGCCTGTTCGACCGCGGCGCCAGCCTGGTCGTCCTGGCCTGCAACACCGCCTCGGCCATCGCGCTTCGCCGCCTGCAGCAGACCTGGCTGCCCGGCTACCGCAAGGAGATCGGCCGGCCGGTCAACATCCTGGGCATCATCGTGCCGACCATCGAGAAGGCCACGGGTCTTCCCTGGGAGCACGAGGCTGAGCGGCGCGGCGACAAGGTCGAACAGCTGGACATCCTGGGCGTCTTCGCCACCCAGGCCACGGTCCGCTCGCGCGTCTACGAGATCGAGATCGACAAGCGCAAGCAGGACTTGGCGGTGTTCTCCGAGGCCTGTCCGGAGCTGGTGCCGCTGATCGAGGCCGACGCCTCGGTGGTCGAGATCGCCAAGGCGGTCGAGAGCCACGTCCAGGCCCTGAAGACCCGCATCGGCCGCTATCCGCACCGCGTGGTGCTGGGCTGCACCCACTACGAGATCATCGCTGACCTGTTCCGCGCGGCGCTGCCGGCGGGAACGCCGCTGATCCAGCAGCCGGAGGCGACGGCCGATGCGCTGGAGCTCTATCTGGAGCGGCATCCGGAGTATGCGGTGGGGACGGGAGGGGGACGGGTGTTCCTGACGACCGGCACGCCGGGGCCGCAGAACGGGCTGGTGCAGGGGTTCTGGGGCGGGCCGGTGACGTTCGAGGCGGCCTGAGGCGCTGAAGTCCGCGACCTTATGAATCATTTCCTGACGAACGCCGTAAACGCCTCTTAACGCTCTTCGGGCACAACATCGCGGTTCGACCCCTTCTGCCGGGTCGCGAGACGAGTTGAGTTCGGAGACTTTCATGGCGCGAGCCGCGCGGCGATCCACGACGGAGCTCCTTTGGGATGCGATCCGTTACGGCTGGGTCCAGCCCTGGACCGCCCGGTTCCGGGGCGGGATCATCACCGTGATCGGGGCCGGCCTGCTGCTGGCCATCGCGACCTACAACGCCACCGACCCCAGCCTGAACGCCGTCACCGGCGAGCCGGCCCGCAACGCCTTGGGCGGTCCGGGCGCGGCCGTCGCCGATCTTCTGATGCAGTCGCTGGGCCTGTCGGGCTGGGGCGTCGCGCTGTTCATGCTGGTCTTCGGCGTCACCCGCGTGGCCCAGGCCGATCCGGACGCCGAGCGCAAGGATCTGCGCCAGCGCGCCGGCGTCGGCGTCCTGGGTCTTCTGGCGCTGTCCGCCACCTTGGCGGCTCCCCCGCCGCCAGCCATCTGGCAGCTGGAAAAGGGCCTGGGCGGCTTCTGGGGCGACGCGCTGCTGCACATGGTGGCCAGCGTCCTGAGCTTCGCCCACATCCCCGGCGCGACCATCATCGCCGCTTTGCTGTTCGCCGTCGCCGCCATCGTCGCCCTGGGCTTCGCCATCGGCGTGCGCGAGGTCGATCCCGACGCCATCCACACCGCCGTCAGCAACGCCTTGCAGCCGCGCGTCCGCGCCGAGCCCGAGCCGATGCCGGCTCCGGCCCCCAAGCCCGTCCGCGCTAAGAAGGAAAAGGCCGAGCCTGCGCCCAAGCGCGAGCGCCCCGGTCGCCTGCCGCCGATCGACGACGACGGGGACGAAGCCCTGGTCGCCGCCGCGCCTACGCCCGTGTCGCAACGCGCGCCGGAACGCGCCTACACCCCGCCGCCGCCGCAGGACGACGAGGACGAATTCGAGGACATGCTCGACGCCCGCCCGATGGCGATCGCCAAGCCCAAGGCCCCGGTCAAGGAATCCGGCCGCGAGCAGCGCGAACAGCAAAAAGCCTTCGACTTCGAGGAAGACGCCGGCTTCCAGCTGCCCGAACTGGCCATGCTGGCCAAGGCCAAGCCGCGTTCGTCGGAAGTCGACGCTGCCTCGCTGCGCCAGAACGCGCGCCTGCTGGAAAGCGTGCTGGCCGAGTTCGGCGTCAAGGGCCAGATCGACCAGATCCGCCCCGGTCCCGTGGTCACCATGTACGAGCTGGTGCCGGCGCCGGGCGTGAAGACCGCCCGCGTCGTGGCGCTGGCCGACGACATCGCCCGCTCGATGAGCG
>JAEXJH010000399.1 GCA_023445955.1 Pseudomonadota bacterium | reverse complement strand
TGGCGCGGCGCCGATAGGCGACGTGACGGAGGGGGCGTCTAGCCGCCTCTCCTCACCCCCAGCTTGCTGATCGCGTGCACGAAGTTGTTCGGCGCGATCTCCATGGCCCCCGTCCACGTCAGGTCGGGGAACCGCGCCAGGATCTGGCGATAGGCCTCCTCCAGCTGGATCTGGGCCACGCGCTTGCCAATGCAGGTGTGGGGGCCATAGCCGAAGGCGATGTGCTTGTTCGCATTGGCGCGCGTCACGTCCAGCGTGTCGGGATCGGGGAACATCTCCGGATCGCGGTTGGCCGCGCCGTAGTACATGACCACCTTCTCGCCCTCGCGGATCAGCTGGCCGTCGACCTCGACATCTGCCGTAGCGGTGCGACGCATGTAGATCACCGGGCTGACCATGCGGATGAACTCGTCCACGGCGCCGCCCAGCAGCGAGGGATCGTCGATCAGCTTCTGCTTCTGGTCCGGGAACTCGGTCAGCAGCTTCATGGCGCCCGACAGGGTGTTGCGGGTGGTGTCGTTGCCGGCGAAGACGATCAGCAGCCACGAGCCGTCGAGGTATTCGTCGGCCAAGAGCGATCCATCGACCTGGGCCCGCGCGATCGCGGTCATCAGGTCTTCCTTCGGATCCTCGCGACGCCTCTTCAGCATCATGCGGCCGTAGTCGAACATCTCCTCGACGCCGTTGTTGAAGTCCTGGACGAACTGCATCAGCTCCAGGGTCGGAGCGATGGGCGCGGCGGCGTTCTGGACCGCCAGGTCCTGGGCGCGCTCCAGATAGTGCATCCAGCCCAGGAACTTCTGCCGATCCTCGGGCGGCACGCCCAGGATCTCGCACAGGGTGAACAGCGGCAGGATCGAGCTGAAGTGCTCGACCATGTCGATCTCGGCGCCGCCTTCCAGCAGCGGCTCCATCTCATCGAGCAGCCGGGTGACCTCGGCCCGCACCCGCTCGGTCAGCCCGCGCAAGTAAGCCGGCGTGAAGTACGGCATGTGCTCGCGACGCAGCTGCAGGTGATGCGGCGCGTCGAGATTGATCATGGTGTCCATCGACGCCCGGAACAGCAAGGCGTGGCGCTTGTCCGGCGGCCCCATCGACATCAGGATGCCGCCGCGCTGCGACGAGAAGGTCGCCGGATCGCCGTTCACGCGCTGGACGTCCTCGTACTTGGTCAGCGCCCAGAAGCCCGGCCCGTCGAACGGCTCGGGATGCCACATCACCGGCGCCTCCGTCCGCATCCGCGCGAAATCGGCCCAGGGCTGGCCCTTGGTGAAGCGGAAGATGTCGGCGAGGTCGACGCCGGCAAGCGTCGGATAGGTCGGCGGCGCGCCGGGACCCGCAATGCCGTCCACTACCGTCTGGCTGATCAGGTCCATCGCACGCCTCCCAAGGGCGCTCTCATGAACGCCGTTCTTTGAGGCGACGATAACCCGGAAACACGTCGAACCAACGGCGCCGCGACGGCAACTTGCGCGATCGTCGAAGGTGGGCGCATCCTGCCAACTGAACATCGATCACGCGGAGCACACGCGGGCGGTTCTAAGGGAGAGAACGATGACCGGGATCATCGAGGCCGACTACGTCATCGTCGGAGCGGGCTCGGCCGGCTGCGTGCTGGCGGCGCGGCTGTCCGAGGGCGGCAAGTTCAAGGTCGTGCTGCTGGAGGCCGGCGGCGACGATCGTCCGACCAAGAACCTTTCCCAGTTCGCCTCGAACCTGATGATCCACATCCCGGTCGGCTACTCGTCGACGCTGAAGGATCCCAAGGTCAACTGGCTGTACCAGACCGAGCCGGACCCCGGCACCGGCGGCCGCACCCACGTCTGGCCGCGCGGCCAGGGGCTGGGCGGCGCGTCCTCGATCAACGGCCTGCTCTACATCCGCGGCCAGCACGCCGACTATGACGGCTGGCGGCAGCTGGGCTGCGAGGGCTGGGGCTGGGACGACGTCGCCCCCTACTTCCGCCGCGCCGAGCACCAGGAGCGCGGCGACTGCGAATGGCACGCCACGGGCGGCCCGCTGAACGTCTCGGACGTCACCGAGAAGAACCCGATCTCCAACGCGGTGATCGACGCCTGCGAGCAGGCCGGCATCCCGCGCAACGACGACGTCAACGGCGGCGAGCAGGAGGGCGCGACCTACTACCAGCTGACGGTCAAGAACGGCCAGCGTTGCTCGGCGGCGGTGGCCTATCTGCACCCGGCGATGAACCGCCCGAACCTGCAGGTCGAGACCAACGCCCTGGCCGGCAAGGTGCTGTTCGAAGGCAAGCGCGCCGTCGGCGTCGAGTTCACCCAGAACGGCGTCAAGCGCGTGGCCAAGGCGCGCGGCGAGGTGATCCTGGCGGGCGGGGCGATCAACTCGCCGCAGCTGTTGCAGCTGTCGGGCGTGGGTCCCGCCGAGCTGCTGCTGCGCAACGGCATCTCCGTGATCCAGGACCTGCCCGGCGTCGGCGAGAACCTGCAGGACCACTATGTGATGAGCGTGCGCTATCGGCTGAAGGCCGGCGTCGTCTCGGTCAACGAGCAGTCCAAGGGCGGCCGCCTGGCCGGCGAGGCGCTGCGCTATCTCTTCCAGCGCAAGGGCCTGCTGACCCTGTCGGCGGCGCACATCGCCGCCTTCTGCAAGTCACGTCCCGACCTCTCGGGGCCGGACATCCAGTTCCACATACTGCCTGCAACCATGGACCTGGATAAGCTGGTCAACGAACAGAAGATGGAGCTGGAGAATGCCCCTGGCCTGACCATCGCCCCCTGCCAGCTGCGCCCCGAAAGCCGCGGCCACGTGCGCATCAAGTCGGCCGATCCGAGCGTCTACCCGACCATCTTCGCCAACTATCTGGCCGATCCGCTGGACCAGGAAGTCGCGGTCGCCGGCCTGAAGTGGGGTCGCAAGATCGGCGAGGCCGCCGCGCTGGCGCCCTACATCGAAAGCGAGATCAATCCGGGGGCTGAGTTCACCACTGACGAGCAGCTGCTGGCCTATGCCCGGCTGTCGGGCTCGACGATCTATCACCCGGTCGGCACCTGCCACATGGGCCAAGGACCAATGGCCGTCGTGGACGCCCAGCTGCGCGTGCGTGGGGTCGAAGGCCTGCGCGTCGTCGACGCCTCGGTCATGCCGCGCCTCGTGTCCGGCAACACCAACGCCCCCACGATCATGATCGCCGAAAAGGCCAGCGACATGATCCGCGAAGCCGCCCGCGCGCCCGTCGCGGCCTGAGCCGAAGAGGTATCGAGATGCACCCCTACCTCCACGCCCAGTCCCAAGGCGACAAGCCCGCCTATGTCATGGCCGGCTCCGGCGAGGTCGTGACCTACGCCCAGCTGGACCAGCGTTCGAACCAGGGGGCGCACCTGTTCCGATCGCTGGGCCTTGGCCAAGGCGACGTCATCGCCATCCTGATGGAAAACAACGCCCGCTTCTTCGAGGTCGCCTGGGCGGCCCAGCGCGCGGGGCTCTACTTCGTCTGCGTCTCGACCAAGCTGACCGCGGCCGAAGTCGAATACATCCTCAAGGACTGCGGGGCGAAGGTGTTCGTCACCTCCACCGCCATGGGCCCGCTGATCGACGAGATCCCGGCGCTGGTCCCCGACATGACCCTCTACGCCGTCGGTGGCCCTCACGGCGCCTATGCCGGCTTCGAGGAGGCTCGCGCCGGCGAGCCGACGACGCCGATCGCCGACGAGAGCGCCGGCTCGGACATGCTCTACTCCTCCGGCACCACCGGCCGGCCCAAGGGCGTCAAGCCGGCGCTGAGCGGCGGCCCGATCGACGCGCCCAACGCCCTGCAGATGATGGCCCAGGGCCTGTTCGGCTTTTCCGGCGACAGCGTCTACATCTCGCCCGCCCCGCTCTACCACGCCGCCCCGCTGCGCTGGTGCATGACCGTCCACAAGCTGGGGGGCACGGTGATCGTGCTGGAGAAGTTCGATCCCGAGCAGGCGCTGGCGCTGATCGAGCAGCACAAGGTCAATTGCGGCCAGTTCGTCCCGACCCACTTCGTGCGCATGCTGAAGCTGCCGGAAGAGATCCGGGCCAAGTACGATGTCTCCAGCATGAAGTCGGCGGTCCACGCCGCCGCCCCCTGCCCGATCCCGGTCAAGGAGCAGATGATCGCCTGGTGGGGCCCGGTGATCTACGAGTACTACGCCGGCACCGAGGGCAACGGCTTCTGCTGGATCAATTCGGCGAACTGGCTGGCCCACAAGGGCAGCGTCGGCCAAGCCGTGCTGGGCGAGCTGCGCATCTGCGACGACGCCGGCGATCCCGTCCCGCCGCGCACCGAGGGCGCGGTCTATTTCGCCAACGGCCCGGCGGTGAACTACCACAACGCCCCGGACAAGACGGCCGAGAGCTACAACAAGCACGGCTGGACCACGCTGGGCGATGTGGGCTGGGCGGACGAGGAAGGCTATCTCTACCTCACCGACCGCAAGAGCTTCATGATCATCTCGGGCGGGGTGAACATCTATCCGCAGGAGATCGAGAAC
>JAEXJH010000398.1 GCA_023445955.1 Pseudomonadota bacterium | reverse complement strand
GTCATGAACCGACACTAGAGGCTGCGCCCATGAGCATGCCTTTCATCGACCTCGCCGCGCAGCAGCGCCGGATCCGCGACAAGATCGACGCCGCCATCGCCAAGGTGCTGGACAGCGGCGCCTATGTCATGGGTCCGCAGGTCCGCGAGTTCGAGGCCAAGCTCGCCGAATTCGGCCAGGCCAAGCTGGCGCTGTCCTGCGCCAACGGCACCGACGCCATCGCCTTGCCGCTGATGGCCTGGGGCGTGGGCAAGGGCGACGCGGTGTTCTGCCCGTCCTTCACCTTCGCCGCGACGCCGGAAGTCGTGCCGTGGGTGGATGCGACGCCAGTGTTCGTCGATGTGTTGCCCGACACCTTCAATCTCGACCCCGCCAAGCTGGACGCGGCCATCGCTGCGGTGAAGGCCGAGGGCAAGCTGACGCCGAAGGTTGTCATCGCCGTCGACCTGTTCGGCCAGCCCGCCGACTATCCGGCCATCAAGGCCATCTGCGACCGCGAAGGCTTGAAGCTGATCGCCGACAGCGCCCAGGGTTTCGGCTGCACGCTCGACGGCAAGCACCCGTTGCACTGGGCCGATGTCGCCACCACCAGCTTCTTCCCGGCCAAGCCGCTGGGCTGCTACGGCGACGGCGGGGCGGTGCTGACCAATGACGCCGTCCTGTGGGACCTGATGGACAGCTACCGTGTCCACGGCAAGGCGGTCGGTCCGGACCTGGAAGGCAAGACCTTCGACCACGACCCCAAGTACCTGAACACCCGCATCGGCATGAACTCGCGCCTCGACACGATCCAGGCGGCGATCCTGATCGAGAAGCTGGCGATCTTCGCCGAGGAAATCACGCTGCGTCAGGCCGTGGCGGACCGTTACGCCGAGGGCCTGAAGGGCGCGGTGCTGGCGACCCCGGCCGTGATCGAGGGCGGCGTCTCGGTGTGGGCGCAGTACGTGATCGAGCACGAGAACCGCGACGGCCTGGCCGCGCACCTGAAGACGCAAGGCGTCCCGACGGCGGTCTACTATCCCGTCCCGATGCACGTGCAGGCCCCGTACGCGGCCTTCCCGCGCGGGGCTGGCGGCCTGCCGGTGACGGAGGCCAAGGCCGAAACGGTGCTGGCCCTGCCGATGCACCCCTACCTGGCCGAAGCCGACCAGCAGAAGGTCATCGACGCCATCCGCGCCTTTAACGGCTAGGCCGGCTTCAGCGCCCGACGGCGGTACAGGTTCACCGCCTGCAGCGCCGTCGCCGTGGCCGTCAGCGCCACGCCCATGGCGCAGACGCCGGTCCAGCCCATCGACTTCCACAAGGTCACGGCCACGGCCGAGCCGATGGCGCCGCCCACGAACATGCCGCCCATGAAGACGGTGTTCAGCCTGGCGCGCGCCTCGGGCTTCAGCGCGTAGACGATGTGCTGGTTGGAAACGAGGACGCTCTGGATCGCGAAGTCCAGCAGGATCACGCCGGCGATCAGGCCGGGCACGCCGTCCCACGCTCCGAAGATCAGCCACGAGACCAGGGCCAGGGCCGCGCCCAGCATGATGACCGGCCGCGGACCGCGCTTGTCGGCGAAGCGGCCGGCGATCGGCGCGGCCAGGATGCCGACGGCCCCGATCACGCCGAACAGGCCGGCGATGTCCGAGCCCAGGTGGAAGTCCTGCAGGTGCAGAGCCAGCACCGTCCAGAAGGCGGTGAAGGTGGCGAACAGCAGGGCCTGGGTGGCGACGGCCAGGCGCAGCGAGGGGAACTCGCTCCACAGATGGGCCAGCGAGACCATCAGCCCGCCATAGGACAGGCCCGACGACGGATGGCTGCGCGGCAGCTTCAGGGCCATCCAGCCGCCGGCCGCCAAGGCTACCGGCGCGGCCAGCCAGAACATGGTCCGCCAGCCGTAGTGGGCGCCGACGAAGCCGGCCAGGGTCCGGCTCAGGAGAATGCCGCACAGCAGGCCGGCCATCACCGTCCCCACCGTCGCGCCACGCTTCTCGGGACTGGCTAGGTGGGCGGCGAAGGGCACGATCTGCTGGGCCACCGTCGCGGCCGCACCGAGCAGCAGCGAGGTCAGGATCATCAGGCCGGCCGTCGGCGCCAGGGCCGTGGCGACCAGCGAGATGGCCAGGGCCAGGAACTGGAAGACGATCAGTCGTCGCCGCTCGACCAGGTCGCCCAACGGCACCAGCAGGAAGAGGCCAGCGGCGTAGCCGGCCTGGGTTGCGGTCGGAATCATCGCCGTGACGCCGCCCGGCAGGTCCTTCAGCATCAGGCCCAGCATCGGCTGGCTGTAGTAGAGGTTGGCGACGGCCAGGCCCGTGGCGGCCGACATGGCCAGGGTCAGGCTGCGGCTCAACGCGCCGGGGGCGATGTCTTTGTTATGCATGGCGCCGCATATAGGGGCGCAGGCGCGGTCAGGCGACCCATATCTAGGGATGAATAGCCGAGCGGCGGTTGGCGAGCGGGGCCCAGGGTCCTATATGGCCGGCAACGCGTCTCGCCGGTTTCGGGGCGGCAGCCCTAGGACAATCTGCATGTCAGACACCGCGCCGTCGCCGCACCCCGGCATGGGCTTTGGCCAGTTCGTCGCCCTGATCGCGGCGATGATGGCGACCAACGCCCTGGCCATCGACTCCATGCTGCCGGCGCTGCCGCACATCGGCGAGGCGCTGGGCGTGCACGATCCGAACGCCCGCCAGTGGGTGATCACCTCGTACCTGCTGGGTTTTGGCGTCGCCCAGCTGGCCTATGGCTCGCTGGCCGATCGCTACGGCCGCAAGCCGGTGCTGATGGTCGGCCTGACGCTCTACACGATCTTCGCCGCGCTCTGCGCCTTCTCCAACTCGTTCGAGATGCTGCTGATCGCGCGGTTCCTGACCGGCCTGGGCGCGGCCTCGACGCGGGTGCTGTCGGTGTCGATCGTCCGCGACTGCTATGCCGGCCGCCAGATGGCGCGGGTGATGTCGCTGGCCTTCATCGTCTTCCTGGCCACCCCAATCATCGCCCCGTCGCTGGGCCAGGCGATCATGCTGTTCGCTTCCTGGCGCTGGATCTTCGGCATCCTGTCGATCTTCGGCCTGATCGTCATGGCCTGGGCGGCGGTCAAGCTGCCCGAGACCCAGCATCCGGAGGACCGCATCCCGATCTCGGTGGCCGGCGTCAGCTCGGCCTTCAGGATCGCGCTGACCGACCGTATCGCCATGGGCTACACCCTGGCCGCGACCCTGGTGCTGGCCGGCCTGTTCGGCTTCCTGAATTCGGCCCAGCAGGTGTTCGCCGAGGTGCTGGGCGCGGGCGACATCTTCCCGCTGATCTTCGCGGCCATCGCCGGGACCATGGCGGTCTCCTCGCTGCTGAACGCGCGGATCGTCGACAAGCTGGGCATGCGCAAGGTCTCGCACTGGGCGCTGATCGGCTTCATCGCCTTCGCCGCCGTCCACGCCGTGATCGCCGTCATCGGCCACGAGACCCTGCTGAGCTTTGCCTTGATGCAGGCCGGGATGATGTTCTGCTTCGGTTTGGTGATGTCCAACTTCGGGGCCATCGCCATGGAGCCGCTGGGCCATGTCGCCGGCGCGGCCGCCTCGATCCAGGGCTTCATCACCACGATCGGTGGGGCGCTGTTCGGATTCCTCATCGGCCAGATGTATGACGGCACCACCGTGCCGCTGACCGTCGGCTTCACGGGTTTTGGCGTGGCCGGCCTGCTGGTGGTGCTGGCCACCGAGAAGGGCAAGCTGTTCCAGACCGGCGCCTCGGCTCCGGCCCAGGCCGCCGTCCACTAGGTCAGGCGGCTTCCTTGGGCCGGGCGCGGTCCAGCGCCGCGTAGAGGGCCCGGATGTCCAGCGGCTTGGCCAGCCAGTCGGTCATGCCGGCCGCATGACAGGCCTGGACCTCGTCATCGGCCACACCGGCGCTGAAACCGATCACCGGCGTGTCGTGGTTCAGGCCCAGGCCGGCCCGCAGCCGCCGCGTGGCCTCGCGGCCGTCCAGCCCCGGCATGTTGACGTCCATCAGCACCACGTCGAAGGCCTGGGCCTCCAGATGCTTCAGCGCCTCCAGCCCGTCCGGGGCGGTGGTCAGGTCGACGCCCAATGGCTCCAGGACGAGGGCAAGGGTCCGACGGTTCACCTCGTGATCGTCGACCGCCAGGATGCGCAGCGCCCCGATGTCCGGGGCCGCGCCCTCGGGCTGAGCGGCGGGTCGGCCCGTTTCCTGTTCCTGGCCGGCCGGCAGCACCAGGGTCAGGCGAAGGATCGCGCCATGCTCAGGGGCGGGACGGGCGTCCAGGTCGCCGCCCATCAGCCGGGCCAGCTGGCGGCTGACCGCCAGGCCCAGGCCCGTGCCGCCATAGGTTCGCGCCGTCTCCTGCGAGGCCTGGGCGTAGGGGGTGAAGAGCCGGCTCATGGCGTCCTCGGCGATGCCGGGGCCATTGTCCTCGACCTCGATGACGATCCGCAGCTGGTCGTCCTCGGTAGGGCGGGCGCAGAGACGCAGGGTGATCACCCCGTCCTCGGTGAACTTCACGGCGTTGCTGAGCAGGTTGTTGAGGATCTGGCGCAGGCGGAACGGATCGCCGCGCACCCAGGCCGACGGCTGCTCGCCCGGCGGCTCACGCAGGGTCAGGCCCTTGGCGCGGGCGTTGGCGCTCCAGAAGCGCGCGGCGTCGCGGATCGCGCCCAGGGCGTCGAAGTCGCGGTCCTCCAGGCTCATGGCCCGGGCCTCGATCTTGGCCTGGTCCAGCATGTCGGTCAGCAGGCCGGTCATCAGGTGGCCGGCGTCGACGATCAGATCGGCCGTAGCGTGGGTCTGGGCCGGATTGGTTCCGGCGCGGATCAGGTGGGCGCCGGCCAGGATCGCCGACAGCGGCGTGCGCAGCTCGTGGCTGACGATGGCGGCCATGGCGGTGCGCTCCGACAGGGCCTCCTCGGTCTGGATGCGGCGGCGGTCGGCCTCCTCGCGGGCGGCGATCACGGCGCGGCGGTCGTTGTGCATCCGACCCCAGATCGTGTGGACGGCCAGCATGAAGAAGCCGACGCAGACCGCCAGGATCGTCACCTGTCCGTGGGCCGAGCCCCAGGCCAGGGCCGGCATGGCCGCCATGCTCAGCGCATAGGGCGTGGCGCCCAGATAGAACAGCGGCCGGCTGTCGACGCCCGAGGCGACGTTGTTCAGCGCCCCGCCGACCAGGACCATCAGGGCCAGGGCCATCAGCGGCGGCTGCCCGCTCTGCCAGAAGATCAGCACCGCGCCGGCATGGACGCTCGCCATCGCCACCATGGCGACCAGCATCAGCACGACCCGCGCCTGCAGATGGCGCTCGGGGAAGCGGCCCTTGGCGAACGGCCGGACGGCGAAGAACTCCAGCGCCTGCACCGACAGGCTGGCGGCCAGCCACAGCGGGATCAGGTCGGCGCGACCGATCAGGCTCAAGGCCCAGCTCAGCAGAACCGTCAGGCCGGCGCGGGAATAGACCTGGCGATAGCGTTCGGTGGCGTTGATCCGCAGATGCGGCAGCAGGGACGCAAGGAAGGGGGACATGCGCGTACTCCTCTCAACCTTGCGTAGGGGCGCATGGCAAACGAGAGGTAAACGGCGATCATTGTTCCAGCATAGCTTCCAGTGTTTTGAGTTCGTCGGCCTCGCGCGAGGGTTTGTCCCAGCGGATGCGGTTGATGCGCGGGAAGCGCATGGCCACGCCGGACTTGTGGCGGGTCGAGCGCTGCAGGCCCTCGAAGGCGACCTCGAACACCAGGCCGTGGTCCAGGTCGGCGCGCACTGAGCGGACGGGGCCGAAGCGTTCGATCGTGTGGTCGCGGACGAACTTGTCGATCAGCTTCAGCTCCTCGTCGGTGAAGCCGAAATAGGCCTTGCCGACGGGAGTGAGATGGCGAACGCCCGCCTCGTCCTCGCGCCAGACGCCGAAGGTGTAGTCGGAATAGAAGCTGGACCGCTTGCCGTGACCGCGCTGGGCGTACATCAGCACCGCGTCGATCAGGTGCGGGTCGCGCTTCCACTTGAACCACGGGCC
The DNA here is from genome assembly GCA_023445955.1 of Pseudomonadota bacterium. Taxonomy (GTDB): domain Bacteria; phylum Pseudomonadota; class Alphaproteobacteria; order Caulobacterales; family Caulobacteraceae; genus Caulobacter. The sequence continues at coordinate 2,387 of JAEXJH010000398.1, read as the reverse complement.
CTTGGGGCGGCCGGGTTCGTAGACGCTGTCGCGGCGCTTGAGCATCAGGCCTTCGGAGAGCCGGGCGTCGCCTTCGGGCGGGTCGAGACGCAGGGCGGCCAGTTCCTCCCAGGTCTCGAAGGGCTGCAGCGGCGACAGGTCGATGCGGGGCGTGGTGAGCCTGGCCACGAACGCCTCCAGCCGCGCCCGGCGCTCGACGAAGGGCAGGGACCGCACGTCCTCCTCGCCGTCCATCATCAGGTCGTAGGCGCGGATGCCGGCCGGGAAGCTCGCCAGCTGCTTGCCGTCGACCGTCTTGCGGTTCAGCCGCTGCTGGAGATCGCCGAACGGGGCCAGGGCGCCGTCGCGCAGCACCAGCAGCTCGCCGTCGATCGCGCCTTCGAAGTCCAGCGCCTCGACCACGTCCGGGAAGCTGGCTGAGATGTCGTCGCCGGTGCGGGTGTAGAGCCGCCGCTCGCCGCGTTCGCTGACGGCCTGGACGCGGATGCCGTCCCACTTCCATTCGGCCACATAGGCGGCCGGATCGAGCTTGGCGAAGTCGACATCCTCGTCGATCGGCTGGGCCAGCATCACGGGCCTAAAGCGCCCCGGCGCGTCCGGGGAGGGGCGTTCGGAGCGGCCTTCCAGCCAAGCGAAGAGGTCGCCATAGGGCGGCTCCATCGCATGCCAGACCTCCTCGATCTCGCCGATCTCGACGCCGCCGAAATTGGCGCAGGCCTGCTTGGCCAAGCGCGAGGACACGCCCACGCGAAGGCCGCCGGTCATCAGTTTCAAGAGCGCCCAGCGGCCGTCGGGATCGAGCGCGTCCAGCCAGCCCTCGATCAGCCGCTGCACCTCGGTCCGCGAGGCCGAGTGCAGGGCCTCGATCACTTCCGACAGCTCCGGCGGCCGGTTGGCGCCGGGCTTGGCCGGCCAGACCAGGGCGACGGTCTCGGCGAGATCCCCGACATAGTCGTAGGACCAGGCGAACAGCTGGGCGTCCATCCGCGCCTCGACCGCCTTGCGGATGAAGGCGGGCTTGGCGGCGTTGAACGACAGCGCGCCGGTCAGGGCCGCCAGGGCGTAGCCGCGATCGGGGTCGGGCGTGGTGCGCAGATGGTCGGCGATCAGGGTCAGCTTGGCGTTGCGCGAGCTGGTCAGGGACAGCCGGTCGAGCAGGTGGGCGAAGGCGCGCATGGACATGGAACGCCGGACCCGCGCTTTAGCTCGCTCGCGCTTCGTCCAGTTGGCCCAGGATCATGATCTTCTGCCAGATCTTGCGGCCCAGGTCCGAGGCCAGGGTTTCGATGTCGTTGACGGCGGCGACGATCACCGGGTCGTCGCTCTCGCCGGCATAGAGGGCGGCCAACTTGGCGGTCAGGGCCAGCATCTCGGCGCAGTAGTCGAGATAGCGGGAGAGCTGGAAGCTGGTCATGTCGCGCTTGGGCGAATGGCGGGTGGCCGGCCCCAGGATCACGGTCGGGTCCTTGGTCAGCTGGTGCATGTCGATGACGTGGCAGAACGAGCGCAGCTCGTGCAGGGCCTTCTGGACCCGTTGCTGCTTCCAGCGCCGCTCCAGCGAGGCCAGGAACCAGGCCGCCGCGCCGGACAGCAAGGCGAGGTTGGCGGCCGACTCCAGGCCCTGGGCCAGGCCGAAGCCTTCCTTGGCGCGGATCACGGCGCTCCAGTCCAGCCGCCAGGCCAGCATGGCCTCCAGACCGACGCCGGCGATGACGATCAGCGCCACCAGAAGGCGCAGGAAGAGATAGGGTCGGGAGATCCGGCGGGCGCGGGCGGCCGTGCGCTGGCCGGTGTCGCTGAGCCGGCCGCAGACCTGGGCCAGGCCCGAGGCCGGGAAACGCTCGGCCACGCGGGCGTAGAGGTTGTCGAGCGTCTCGACCACCTTGTCCGCGTCCAACTTCTGACGGTCCCGAGCCATGCCGTCTCATAGCGCAGGTTCGTGACCCCTCGCGCAAGGGGATGAACGATGTTAGATTAAAACATCTGTTTGAAATCGTGCGAGGCGAGCATGGACGACGTTCCCGAGGGCTTCGTCCCTCACAGCCGCAAGAGCCCGCTGACCGATCCGTGGGAGCCGCTCTATGCCCGCCAGGCGCCTGATCGGCTGGTCTTGGGCGTCCGCGTACGACCCGAGCACTGCAATTCGCGCAGCATGCCGCATGGCGGCTTCCTGGCGGCGCTGGCCGACAACGCCATGGGCCTGTCGCTGGGCGTCAACCTGGCGGCCGCGCGCCAAGCCGCCGGCGGTCTCGTCACCGTGTCGCTGACGCTCGACTATCTGGGCTCGGCCAAGCTCGGGCAGTGGCTCGAGTTCGACACCGACTTCGTCAAGCTGGGCCGCTCGATCTGCTTCGCCGAGGCGACGGCGCGCGCGGACGGGGTTCCCG
>JAEXJH010000397.1 GCA_023445955.1 Pseudomonadota bacterium | reverse complement strand
CTCGCCGCCTCTGTTAGCACGACCCGCGTCCGGTGCTATGATGAACGCCATAAGCGGCCGGCCATAGAGACCGGCCCGATGGGAGGAAGACATATGCGAGCGATCCCTCTCGCCGCCCTCTGTGCTGCGACCCTGCTGGCCGCCGCCGGAGCCGCCGGCGCTTCGAACCTGGTGATCGGCGGCGGCTCGGCCCAGGAGTGCTCCGACGCCGCTGAAAAGGGCCGCACGGACAACCGCGCCGTCCTGGCCTGCACCACGGCCCTCGAGGTCGAGACCCTGAACTTCCGCGACCGCGCCCGCACCTATGTGAACCGCGGCGTGCTGCAGATGCGCCAGCGCCAGTTCGGCGCCGCGCGCGCTGACTTCGACCAGGCCTCGACCCTCGATCCGAACCTGGGCGAGGCCTATGTTAACCGCGGCGCGACCTTGGTCGGCGAGGAGCGCTACAAGGAAGGCGTCGAGCAGATCGACAAGGGCCTGACCATGGGCGTGAAGGCGCCGGAAAAGGCCTTCTTCAATCGCGGCCTAGCCAATGAAGGCCTGGGCGACCTCAGCGCCGCCTACAAGGACTATTCGCGCGCGGCGGAGCTGAAGCCCGACTGGCTGGCGCCGAAGATCGAGCTCGCGCGTTTCACGGTCAAGCGGCCCTGATCCGAAGGGCCGCGCCAGTTCAGGAGTTTCCGATGACGCGCGCGGCCCTTCTTCTCACAGTCGGCTTGATGGCGCTGGGCGGCGCGGCGCAGGCCCAGACGACCTTGCGCGATATCCAGGCGCGCAACGCCACGGCCCAGGCGGTGGAGGACGTGCGGCGTGATGCGCTGGCCAACCAGATCGACGCCTCGAACGCCAACGAGCGGGCCAAGACCCAGGTGATCCTGCGCGACCTCAACAACCAGCGAAACGGGACCATCCCGCCGCGCGATGACGCCGCACGCCGGGACGCTGAGCTTTCCGCCTCCGCCAGCCGCATGGAACGCTTGACGCAGGACGCGCTGGACCAGAGCAATGCACGCATGCGGGCCATCAAGCCCGCCAGCCAACCGAACTAGGCGAGGGGACGGCATGGAGTGGGAACGCGGCGAGCGATCCGGCAACATCGAGGATCGGCGCGGCCTGGGGCCTGTCGGCATCGCCGGCGGCGGCATCGGCGCGGTGGTGCTGGCCGCCATCGGCTATTTCGTGTTCGGCATCGATCCGCGCACGACGATGGAAGCGACGCAAAACCTGCAGCAGCCCGCCCAGCAGCAAGGCGTGCGCGGTGAGGTCTCCGACCGCGATGGCCAGTTCATCGACGTGATCGAGACCTCCAACCGCCGGGTTTGGACGTCGATCTTCCGCAACGAGGGCGTCGAGTACCGCTCGCCTGACGCCGTCGTCCTCTACGACCAAGCGACCGGCACAGGCTGCGGCACGGGCCAGTCGGCCATGGGGCCGTTCTACTGCCCGGCCGACCAGAAGGTGTATCTGGACCTGTCGTTCTGGCAGGAGCTGGAAAGCCGTTTCGGCGCCAAGGGCGAGTTCGCCCGCGCCTATGTCGTCAGCCACGAGATCGGCCACCACGTGCAGCACCTGCTGGGCGCCGACCAGCAGGCCCGCCGCCTGGGCGCGCGCGGCGAGGAGAGCGGCTCGGTGCGGCTGGAGCTGCAGGCCGACTGCTATGCCGGCGTCTGGGCCGCGCACGCGAACGAGGCCTCGGGCGGCAAGATCGTCATCAACAAGTCCGACATCCAAGACGGCCTGGGCGCCGCCGCGGCGGTGGGCGACGACACCATCCAGAAGCAGACCCAGGGCCAGGTCGTGCCCGACAGCTTCACCCATGGCTCCAGCGCCCAGCGGATGCGCTGGTTCACGCGCGGCTACGACCAGGGCGATCCGTCGGCCTGCGACACCTTCTCGGCGTCGCGGCTCTAGGGCTTCTTCGGCGCGTAGGCGATCAGCTGGATCTCGAAGACGCCGCCGGCGGGCAGCAGGCCGGTGGTTCCGACGGCGGTCCAGGCGGGGTTCGGGCCCTTGATGAACTCGCTCTTTACGGCGTTGATCATCGCCAGCTGCTCCCAGCGCGGGGCCGGCTGATCGGGGCCTTCCCAGACGTGGAAGCTGTTGATCATCACCACGTCGTCGAAGGTCGCGCCCGAGGCCTTCAGGATGCCGTCCATCGCCACGAAGGCGCGGCGGATCTAGCGCTTGAAGGTCTCCGGGTCCGTGCCCTCGTCCTTGGCCCGGCCGACGACCACGCCCGAGAGGTAGACCATGTCGCCAGCCCGGCGGGCGGGGGCGTACTTGAACTCGTCGTAGGCCTTCTGGTGGCGCTCCGACGGGATGATCACCTCGCCGCCGGGGGTGGGGATCTTCCTGGGATAGACCTCCTGGGCCAGGACGGGCGTGGCGATCAGGGCGCACAGGATGGGCAGGGCCAGGCGGCGGAAGGTCATGAAGGCTCTCCGGAAGAACGTGGGTCTCTGATCGTCGGGCGCGGCCATCCGGACAAGTGAATTTCCCGTCACGTCGTTCGGTCTTGACCGGGGCGTCAACGCGCCTAGTGTCCGGATTCTGTTCACCGGGGGGTCGCTTGCGCGGCTGAGATTGGGCTTTGGCCCTGACCCGTAGAACCTGATCCGGGTCATGCCGGCGAAGGGAGGGAACGCGGTCGCGGCGCCATCAGCCCGTCCGTAAACCGACTTAGCGCGACACGTCCGGGTCTCCTTAAAGCCGAAGGAGCGCCCGACTATGAATATCCAGACCACTATAAAATCCGTGGCCGAGACCATCTCGACCGGCCCCATCCCCGGTTCGCGCAAGGTCTACCAGGCCGGCGAGCTGTTCCCCGACATCCGCGTGCCGTTCCGCGAGGTGGCCGTCCATCCGTCGGCCAACGAGCCGCCGGTGACGATCTATGATCCGTCCGGTCCCTACAGCGATCCGACGGTCAGCATCGACATCGAGAAGGGCCTGCCGCGCACCCGCGAGGCCCTGGTCGTGGCGCGCGGCGACGTCGAGGTCGTCGCCGAGCCCCGCCTGGTGAAGCCCGAGGACAACGGCTTCGCGCAAGGCAAGCACCTGGCGCCTGAGTTCCCGGACAACAGCCGCACGATCTATCGCGCCAAGCCCGGCAAGTTGGTCACCCAGCTGGAATACGCCCGCGCCGGGATCATCACGCCCGAGATGGAATATGTGGCCCTG
>JAEXJH010000396.1 GCA_023445955.1 Pseudomonadota bacterium | reverse complement strand
ATGCTGAGCCCCGCCGAGACCATGTCGCCGAACATCGGGTCGCGGCGCTGATAGGCCACCTCCCAACTCCAGTCGGGGCGCTTGTCGGCCTTGGCCAGGGCGACATCGGCCTGGGCCTGAAGGGCGGCGGCGTCTTTCGCCAGCACGGCGGGATTGCGATCGATCGCCGCCCTGAGACTGGCAGGGGCAAGGTCGAGATCGGGCCCCTGGCCAACGGCCTGTGGATCGGCGTCGCCCGTCCAGCGGGCCAGCATGGCGCGGGCGCGCCCCAGTTCGGAGACAGCTTCGCTGCGGCGGTCTTCCAGGGCGGCGCGCATCTGGGCCGCCTCCAGCGCCTGGGCCGGCCTTGATCGTCCCGAGGCGACGCCGGACGGCGCGGCGTCCCACAGCGGGGCCAGCTGGGCGACCACCCCATCGAGCGCAGCGAGTTTGCGCTGGGCATAGAGCAGTTGGATCCAGGCGAGCGCCGTGGCGACACGGACCTGGCGGGCCTCGACCGCGCCCTCGGCGCCCGCCGCGACGATGTCGGCCTCGGCGCGGCCGATCCGCGCGTGGCGCTTTGCGGCGCTGGGCATGTCCTGGCTGAAGCCGACCCGGCCCATGGTCATCTCGTCGGCGCCAAACCGCCCGGCCGGGGGACCCGAGACCGGGAAGTTGTCCAGGCCAAGGGCCAGCTTGGGATCCGGCAAGGCGCCGGCGGCCTTGGCCGAGGCCTTGGCGGCCTCGACCTGCAGGGCCGCGGCGCGCAGCGCCGGCGCATTGGCCGCGGCCGCGTCGAGGCTCTGGGCGTAGGTCAGGGGCGCGGCGTGGGCGACGCTCGCCAAGCTCAGCCCGGCCAGAAGGGGGAGAATACGCATGGAGACGAAAATCCTGGAGGAAGCCGTGAGGGGCCAGCGCCCCGGCGAAGCGTTTGCAGCCGCTTCGCCGGGGCCGGACGGGACGGGCGAAGACAGGGGATCGGCCCCACCCGTCCCGGCCGAGCTAGCGAGCCAGGCAGGCCGGTTGGGCGGCCCGCAAATAGCCGCAGGCGCGTGGCGTGGCGGCCGAGACGGTCGTCGCGGAAGCTAGGCCGGAGACGAGCGCCAGCGCGGGAAGGCGGGGAGACATGAAGGTCATCCTTGAAGATCGAAAAGCCAGCCGGCGAAAGCGCGGGCGATCACGCGCGCCCGGCAGGACCGGGGCGTGAAACCAGCGATGGCGGGGATCGGCCCTCGGGCCGGTCCTAGGCGATCGTTCGGGGGGGCGGATCTTCGGGGATGAGGCGGTGGGTGCGGCCGCTGGTGTTGGACCAGCGGGTCTCGACGCGATAGCCGACGGCGATCGGGGTCTCCGAGCCCGGGCAGGGGGCCGCAACGGACAGGGCGCAACTGATCGCGCAGGCCTTGGCGCAATCCTTGGCCGACATGGTCTTGCCGTGATCGCAGCAGGGCTCGGCCTGGGCCACGTCGTCGCCGGCGGGGGCCATGGCGATCATGCTCATCGCGTCCATGCCGGCCATGTCGCAATCATGCCCGCGCGGCGTTGACCGCCAGCGGACTGAACGCGAGGGCCACGGCGGCCAGGAAAGCGAGCGCATGCCTTAGCATCGGGCGAGCTTAGCGCGGTCACACGGCCTCGTCATGTCCGGACAATCCCCGAATGCGATTTGCCGCGACGCGCGCGGACTGGCGACGGCTTGGAGGCGGGGCCTGAAAGCCGCCATCTGGTCCAATACGCAGCGGCCTGGACCATCCCTCGACCTTTGGCGCGGTCGCGGTGAATATTTTCAGAGGCGGAACGGGGGCGCCGTTCGCCGGTTGTGGGAGCATCGCAACCCGCTGGAAAACCTCGCCCCGGCGCGTGGTTGCGCCGGGCTCCAGGAGCGGAAAACAGTCATGGCCGAGCACCACGCGCCCAAAGACCATCAACACCACAGGCCCTACCTGCGCCTGGCCGCCATGACCGTGCTGTCGTTCCTGGCCATGTATGTCCTGATGTACGCCATGGTCGACAGGGCCGCGAACATCCATCCAAGCTTCAACCAGGCCTACATGGCCGGCCTGATGACCGCGCCGATGGTCATGCTCGAACTCGTGCTCATGGGCATGATGTATCCGCGCAAGGGCCTCAACCGCGGCTTGGTCGCGTCCAGCCTTGTCATCGGGGTCTTGTGCTTTGCGGCCATTCGCCAGCAGTGGCTGGTCGGCGACCGCGAGTTCCTGCGCTCGATGATCCCGCATCACGCTGGCGCGATCCTGATGTGCGGACGCGCGCCGGTGAAGGATCCTGAGATCCGCAGCCTTTGCGCCACGATCATCAAGGGCCAGCAGCAGGAGATCGACCAGATGAGCGCCATGCTCGCGCCCCTTCGCTGAGCATCGCCCGGTCGCCCCCGCGGCGATGGCGGGGGTCAACGCAACGGCCAGCGGGGGATGAAGGCGGGAACCCGCGCCCTGTAGTCGCGATAGGCGTCGCCGAACTGCGCCAGCGCCGCCTGCTCCTCGTGACGGGCCAGGCGGACGTACATCACCACCAGCACGGGGAACATCGCCAGCGTCAACAGCGTGGGCCACTGCAGCAGGAAGCCTAGCATCACCAGGATGAAGCCGGCGTACTGGGGATGGCGCACCCTGGCGTAGACCCCCGTGGTGGCCAGCTCCCGGTGGCGCTGACGGGCGTGCAGCGCCACCCAGCCGACCGAGATCAGCCAGAACCCGGTCCCGATC
>JAEXJH010000395.1 GCA_023445955.1 Pseudomonadota bacterium | reverse complement strand
AAGCTGGAGGACGTGAACTCGGCGTTCGACGAGCTCAAGCGCGGCGAGCTGGCGCGGTCGGTGATCGTGTTTGATTGAGGCGCCGTACGTCCTTCGAGGCGCGCGCGAAGCGGGCCTCGAAGGACGTACGACCTGTCACATCCATGAGCTACCTCGGCTCCCTCTGATCGGAGTCCGCCATGCCCCAGCTCGACCGCCGCAGCCTGCTCGCCGCGATCGGCGCCATGGCCCTGCCGCCGGCCCTGGCCAAGGCGGCGGCGATCGACGCCGACGTGCGCACCGGCACGATCAAGGACGTCGAGCACGTGGTGATCCTGATGCAGGAGAACCGCGCTTTCGACCACTATTTCGGGACCATGGCTGGCGTGCGGGGCTTCGGCGACTGCTTCACCATCCCGGTCAAGGACGGCCGCTCGGTCTTCGCCCAGGCCTACAAGGACCAGCGGATCGCGCCGTTCCCGCTGAAGACCACCAAGACCTTCGCCCACATGCGGGTCGAGAGCACGCCGCACAGCTGGACCAACGCCCAGGACGCCTGGGACCAGGGCCGCATGGACCGCTGGCCGGAGGCCAAGGAGCCGTGGTCGATGGGCTATTTCGAGCGGGCCGACATCCCGTTCCAGTTCGCCCTGGCCGAGACCTTCACCCTCTGCGACGCCTATCACTGCTCGACCCAGACCGGCACCAACACCAACCGCCTGTTCCTGTGGACCGGGACGAACAATCCGGCCGGCGACCTGGGCGGGCCGTCGATCTCCAACTCGCACGACGACTTCCCCGAGAAGGGCGGCGCGGCCGACTCCTATCGCTGGACGACCTATCCCGAGCGGCTGCTGAAGGCCGGCGTCTCCTGGCGGATCTACCAGGACATGGCCGACAACTTCACCGACAATCCGCTGGCCGGCTTCAAGGCCTACCGCGAGGCGTACAAGGACGTTCCGGGCTCGGACAAGCGCCTGAAGGACCTGGCCCTGACCACCTGGCATCTGGACAAGCTGCGCGGGGACGTGATCGCGGGCCGCCTGCCGCAGGTGTCGTGGATCATCGCCCCGGCCGCCGACTCTGAGCACCCCGCCCCGTCCAGCCCCGCCCAGGGCGCGGCCTACACCGCCAAGGTCATCGAGGCCCTGACCGCCGATCCCAAGGTCTGGGCGCGGACGGTGCTGATCGTCAATTTCGACGAGAACGACGGCTTCTTCGACCACATGCCGCCGCCCTCGCCGCCGTCGAAGGACGCCGACGGCAAGCTGATCGGCGGCTCGACCGTGGACCTGGCCGGCATGCACCACACGGTGCGCAACCCGACCGAGGCCAAGGCCGAGCGCGATGACCTGATGCACCGGCCCTATGGCCTGGGTCCGCGCGTGCCACTGTACGCCATCTCGCCCTGGAGCCGGGGCGGCTATGTCGACAGCCAGGTGTTCGACCACACTTCGGTGATCCAGTTCCTCGAGAAGCGCTTTGGGGTGATGGAGCCCAATATCGCGCCCTGGCGGCGGGCGGTGTGTGGGGACCTGACCTCGTGCTTCGACTTCAAGACGCCGAACGACAAGCCGTTCCCGCCGCTGCCGTCGGTGGCCGAGACCGCCGCCCGCGCCGCCAAGCTGCCCGAGACCAAGCCGCCGACGCCGGCGACCCTGGTCGCGCCGGTCCAGGCCAAGGGCACGCGGCCATCACGCGCCCTGCCCTACGCTCTCGCCGTCGATGGCCGGATCAAGGGCGGGGCCATGACCCTCAGCTTCGCCAACAGCGGTGCGCAGGCGGCCGTGATCCAGGTCTATGACCGCCTGCGGCTGGATGCCGTGCCGCGCCGCTACACAGTCGGGTCGAAGGCTTGGCTGGAAGACACCTGGCCGGCCGGCGCGCATGACCTGTGGGTGCTGGGGCCGAACGGCTTCCACCGTCGCTTCGCGGGGGGCGACATCGGCGTCGAGATCACCGCGCGGGCGAAGGGGGACGCCATGGCGCTGACCCTGACCAACACCGGCAAGGCGCCGCGCATCCTCATCGTCGAAGGCGGCAAGGAACCCTGGCGCGTCACCCTGCGGACGACCGAGGCCAGGACCTTCGCCACGGACCACGGCTGGTACGACCTGACCGTCCGCGACGCCGCCGACCCGACGTGGCTGCGCCGCCTGGCGGGGCGGATCGAGACTGGTCGGGATTCGATCAGCGATCCCCTGATGGGCGGGACCGCGCCGCTGACGGCCTAGCCAGGCGGCGCAGCTTGGCTAGGGTGTGGGCAACCAGAGGAATCGTCATGCTCCGCCCTTCGCTTATCGCCCTCGCCGCCGTCCTGGCCGCCAGCTCCGCTTCCGCCGCACCCAAGGCCGATCCGAACAAGGCCGTCGCCAAGATGGTCGCCTCGCCGGCCTTCAAGGCCGCGGCCGCCAAGCTGGACGCCGACTTCGACCGCACGGTCGCCGACATCGTCACTCTGACCGAGATCCCGGCCCCGCCGTTCAAGGAAGAGGCGCGCGGCAAGGCCTATCTGGAGATGCTCAAGGCCCACGGCCTCACGAACGTCGAGATGGACGCCGAGGGCAACGTCATGGGCGTGCGCCCCGGCACGGCGACCAAGGGCAAGGGCCCGTTCGTCGTGCTGGCCGCCCACCTCGACACCGTCTTCCCCGAAGGCACCGACGTGAAGGTCAAGCGCGAGGGGACCCGGCTGATGGCGCCCGGCATCGGCGACGACACCCGCTCCCTCGCCACCCTGCTGGCCTATATGCGCGCCCTGGACGCGGCCAAGATCTCGACCAAGGCCGACATCCTGTTCGTCGGCAATGTCGGCGAGGAAGGCCCCGGCGACCTGCGCGGCACGCGGTTCCTGTTCAACAAGGGTCCCTACAAGGGCAAGATCAGCGCGTTCTTCTCGATGGACGGCTCGGACCCGTCGCGGATCGTCGATCGCGGCGTCGGCTCCAAGCGCTATCGCGTCACCTTCAAGGGCCCGGGCGGCCACAGCTACGGCGCGTTTGGCCTGGTCAATCCGATGACGGCGATGAGCCAAGCCGTGGTCGACCTCTACGCCGTGCAGGCGCCGAAAGACCCCAAGGTCACCTATTCGGCCAGCGTCACGGGCGGCGGCACCTCGGTCAATTCGATCCCGAACAGCGTGTTCATGGAGTTCGACATGCGCTCGGAAAGCGCCGCCGAGCTGGCCAAGCTGGACCAGACCTTCGTCGGCATCCTGGACAAGGCGGTCGCGGGCGAGAACGCCGCCCGCTCCACCAAGGCCGGCAAGATCAGCTACGACGCCAAGGTGATCGGCGAGCGCCCGGCCGGGACCACGCCGCAGGACTCCGACATCGTGCTGCTGACCGCTGCGGCGATCACGGCGCTGGGCCTGAAGCCCGAGCACCAGGACAGCTCGACGGACAGCAACGTGCCGATGAGCCTCGGCATCCCCGCCGTCACCATCGGCTCGGGCGGCAAGGCCGGCCGCGCGCATGCACTGGACGAGTGGATCGACGTGGAGAAGGCGTCGAGCGTGCAGGGGATGCAGGTGGGCCTGGCCGCGCTGCTGGCCGTGGCGGGGGTGAACTAAACCCCAGCCTTTGTTTCTC
>JAEXJH010000394.1 GCA_023445955.1 Pseudomonadota bacterium | reverse complement strand
GATTTCGGCGCCTTCGTGAACTTCTTCGGCGCCAAGGACGGCCTGGTCCACGTGTCGCAGATGGCCCTGGAGCGCGTCGCCAACCCGGCCGACGTCGTGTCGGAAGGCCAGGAGGTAAAGGTCAAGTTCCTGGGCATGGACGACCGCGGCAAGACCAAGCTGTCGATGAAGGTCGTCGATCAAGAGACCGGCGAAGACCTGTCCAAGAAGGAAGCCGCTCCGGAAGGCGCCGCGGAATAAGCTCCGCGCTTCTGACGAAGTGACGAACTAGCGAACGGGCGGTTCCGAGAGGGACCGCCCGTTTTGCGTTTGCGGGTTGTCGAAGTTCTCTTTTTGTTCCATCGTGAGTTGTGGAGCGGAGAGGGCGCGATGGCCGACCAGATCGTGCAGTGCGGCGGTTGCCGCGTCGATGTTCAGGTGGTGCGCAGGGAGGGTGGCGAAGTCGTCCGATGCCCGGCCTGCTCGCGAACCGCGCCAAAGGACGAGGCGATCCGCGCGGCCCGCAGTTCGCTCATCGACGTTGTGATGCGCGACCTGACCGAGGATCTGCGCGCGATCGTTCGGGCCAGTCCAAGCCTCGGCTATCAACCCGCGCAACGCTATGACTGGGCGCTGAGAGGGTTCGGGAAAGACGGATGACGAGACGCCCGGCCTTTACCCCCGCGGCGTCACGCGCACCTGGGCCGCGTCCGGGGCGCCGTTGCCGCCGCGGCAGGCGGCCGGCTTGAACTTCAGGTCCATGCAGACCCACACCTCGGTCAGGCGGCCGTCCTTGACTCGGACGTTCAGGCCCTCGCGGGTCATGTTCTTGTTGCGCTTGAGGAAGGCGTCGCGGATCTGGCCGGCGGTCATGGTGTCGCCGGCGGGGGCCAGGTCGGGGACGTTGAGGCCCTTGCGGACCTTCTGGGCCTTCTTGAAATAGGCTTCGGGATTGTTCCAGTTGCAGGTGCCGTGCGCTTGCCACTCGTGCTGCAGCAGCCAGGGCGAGGGCGTCATGCACAGATTGGCCTTCACCGTGGCGGGGCTGATCTGCGGGCTGGGCTTGCAATAGCGCGGATGGACCTTGTCCGGGCCGTTCGGCCACAGGCCGTGCACCGTGAAGCCGAAGCTGTTGTTCTGGCACTGGATGACCTTGTCGGACTCCGGGATGCCGGCGCGGCAGGCCTCGGGCGACCAGAAGAGGGCCAGCAGGTAGGCGGCGATCGGCACGTCGGTGTGGATCTCGCTGGCGGGCGGGACCTCGGCCGGGGCCAGGGTCACGACCGGCGGCACCGCGCAGGCCTTGAGGCTGGACGCCTGGGCGCCGCTGGCGATGGCGAGCGCGGCGAATGCGGTGACGAGGGCGGTCTTCATGATCAACTCCGAACAGCGGCGCGGATAGGGACCCGCGCCGTCGTCCGCGTCAAGAAACCCTTTTGCGGCAGCGCTCTAGCGGCGGGCTTCCGTCGCCATCCGCACCGCCAGCCCGCCCAGCACCGTGGCCATCAGCCAGCGCTGGACCAGGGCGAAGCTGGGGCGTGCAGCCAGGAAGGTCGCGATCGTCCCGGCGGCCAGGCAGATGGCCCCGTTGACGCTCAGCGAGACGGCGATCTGGGTCAAACCCAGGGCCAGGGACTGGGCGAACACCCCGCCGTGCTCGGGCTTGATGAACTGTGGCAGCAGCGACAGGTACAGCATCGCGGCCTTGGGGTTCAGGATGTTGGTGACGAAGCCCATGGTGATCAGCTTGGCCGGGCTGTCCTTGGGCAGCTCGCGCACCTGGAACGGCGAGGCGCCGCCCGGCTTGACCGCCTGCCAGGCCAGCCACGCCAGATAGAGCGCCCCGCCGAAGCGCAGGACGTCATAGGCGATCGGGGCGGCCATCAAGAGCGCGGTGATCCCTAAGGCTGCGCAGAGCAGGTAGACCACGAAGCCTGCCGCCGTGCCGATCAGCGACACGATCCCGGCCCAGCGTCCCTGGCAGATCGAGCGGCTGACCAGATAGAGCATGTTCGGCCCGGGGGTCAGGGCCATGCCCAGGCAGACCAGCGCGAAGGCGATCCAGGTCTTGGTTTCGGGCATGGGCGCGGGCTCCGTCGGGGAAGCCAAGCTCTAGCATGGAGCCTTTGCGACAGCCCAGACCGCAAAGCGTCACTTTTCCGCCACATCGGCCGCAATTGCGAACGATTATCATTGCGACTGCAATGCAGGATCGATAAGAACGCCTCGCAATTACAAGACGGCCCCCTCCCCGGGGCCATCGGGGATAAGGACGATCATGCGTAATCCGAACTCCGCCGGCGTTGTGAGCCGGCCCCGTCGCGCCCTGGGCGCCGCCGCCGTCGCGGGTCTGGCCGGCCTGGGCCTGGCGCACGCCGCCGCCGCCGCTCCGGATGTCAGCGAGGACGCGGCGATCGCGACCGCCGACAGTTCGACCGAGGTCTCCAGCGTTCAGGTCGACGGCAAGAAGGCCAACCAGTCGCCCAAGCAGACCGCGCCGCTGCGCGATACGCCCAAGTCGATCACGATCATCTCGCAGGACCTGATCCAGAGCACCGGCTCGACCAGCCTGGTGGACGCCCTGCGCACCGTGCCGGGCATCACCTTCGGCGCAGGCGAGGGCGGCAACCCGGTCGGCGACCGGCCGTTCCTGCGCGGCTATGACGCCCAGTCCAGCACCTTCGTCGATGGCCTGCGCGATATCGGCAGCCAGTCGCGCGAGGTGTTCAACACCGAGAGTGTCGAGGTCATCAAAGGCGCCAGCGGCAGCTATGCCGGTCGCGGCGGCGCCGGCGGCGGCATCTACATCAACAACAAGGCGCCGACCCGCAGCGACTTCGTCGCTGGCCAGGTCGCCGTCGGCACGGCGGACTAAAAGCGCGCCACGATCGACGTGAAC
>JAEXJH010000393.1 GCA_023445955.1 Pseudomonadota bacterium | reverse complement strand
GTCGCTCCGCGACAGCTCCCCCAGAGGGGGAGCAGATACCGCGCCGCGTGCTACTTCAGCCGCGTCCACTTCTGCGTCTTGCACAGCGGGGCGACGATGCAGCCCTTCAGCTTCAGCTCGTTGTCGCTGAGCAGCTCGATGGTGCCCGAATAGGTGCCGCCGTCGTCGGGGTTATAGACCTTGCCGCCGGTCCACTTGGTCGGGCCGCCGGTGAAGTCATACAACATCTGCAGGTTCTTCAAGGTGCGGCCGCGCTGGGCCTCGTCCTTGTTCTTGGCGTCCTTCTGGGCCGGGTTGGCCTTGATGTGGTCGGACGTGATCAGCTTGCCGCACAAGCTGTTGCCGCAGCGGGCGATCTCGACCTGGCCGCCGTTGGTCGGGGTCTGCCAGACGCCGGTGACGTCGGCGGCGAAGGCCGAGCCGGTGACGAGGCTCAGGGCGGCGGCCATCAAGGCGGTGCGAAGCATTGGTTTCTCCCTAGTGCGCGTCATCCAACGCGCGTTTAAGTCCCTCGTTGCGCGATCCCGCTACTGAGGACAAGGCCGAAGGCGAAAACGAGGCGGGAATTGCGGTTGCGGCGATGCGCCTCAGCTCCAAACGCGCGCTCGGCGAGCGCTGGCCGCGCCCTTGGGCGGCGTATAGCCGTTGGGCGCCAGTCGCCCCAGGGTCATGCCCAGGCGACCCGGCAGGTCGCGGACCTGGCTGACACCGTTCAGGCCCATGGCCGCCAGCGCCACCCGCCCGCAGGCATAGGCGTCGGCCGCCGCGTCGTGGTGGGCGAAGTCGACGCCCAGGTGGCCGCAGACGACGTTCAGCTTGTGCGACGAGAGCTCGGGCCAGACGCCGCGCGCCACCTGCACGGTGCACAGATAGTCGAAGCTGGGCGGCGGCACGTCGTAGTGCTCGCAGGTCCGGCGGATCACGCTGACGTCGAACGAGGCGTTGTGGGCCAGCACCAGCGCCCCCTCCAACTCGGGCCGCAGGCGCTCCAGCACGTCCGGCCACTCTTCGGCGTCCTCGACATGCTGAGGCCCAATGCCGTGGAAGGCGATGTTGAACCGCGCGAAGCGGTTGCCCGGCGGGCGGATATAATGGTGCTCGATCCGCGCCACCTGGCCGTCCTCGATCCACGCGAGACCGATGGAGCACGGACTGGCGCGCTGCTCGTTGGCGGTCTCGAAGTCGAGCGCGATGACCTTCATTTGGCGACCATGTCCAGCCACTCGTCCTCGGTCATCACCTGGATGCCCAGTTCGGTGGCGGTCTTGAGCTTGGAGCCCGCGCCGGGGCCGGCGACGAGGAGATCGGTCTTCTTGGACACCGACGAGGCGACCTTGGCGCCCAGCCCCTCGGCCTGGGCCTTGGCCTCGTCGCGGGTCATCTTCTCCAGCGAGCCGGTGAAGACGATGGTCTTGCCGGCCACGGCGGTGGCGGTCTTGGGCTTGGCGACCGGCTGGATATCCAGCTCAGCGACCAAGTTGGCGACCTTCTGGCGATTGTGCGCCTCGGCGAAGAACCGGGCCAGCGATTGGGCGGCGACCGGGCCCACGCCATCGACGGCGGCCAGGTGCAGGTAGTCGTCGCCCGGCGCGCCCGAGGCGGCGGCGGCCAGGCCCTCGGCGAACGCGTCCCAGGTCCCGTAGCGCTGGGCCAAGGCCGCCTTGGCGGGCTTGGTCAGCTTCGGGACCGCGTGGCCGATCTTGATCTCCAGGTCCTGCGCCTCCGGCCACGGATCGGCGACCAGACCGCCCTTCCCCGCCTCGATCAGCAGGTCCAGCGCCTTGGGGCCGACACCCTGGGCGGTGGAGAGCTCCAGGTAGGTCTCGCCCGGCAAGCCCTTGGCGGCGGCCTCGGCGGCGGCTTGCAGGTCCTCGAGGCGGTCGAAGTTGCGGGCCAGCACGGTCGAGGTCGTCTCCCCGATGTCACGCGCGCCCAGACCGTAGATCATCCGGTCCAGGCCGATCTTGCGCCGGTCGTTGATGCCCTTCACCAGGTTGGCGATCGAGGTCTCGCCATAGCCGTCACGCTCACGCAGTTCGGCCAGCTTCGCCTCGTCCTTGGCCAGCTTGAAGATATCGGCAGGCTCGGTGATCCAGCCCGCGTCGAAGAAGGCCTGCAGCTGCTTTTCGCCCAGGCCCTCGATGTCGAAGGCCCGGCGCGACACGAAGTGGCGCAGGTGCTCGACCCGCTGGAACGGACAGGCGAACTCGCCGGTGCAGCGGCGCACCACCGACTCCTGACCCGAAGCGTTGACCTCGCGGGTTAGAGCCGTCTTCAGCGGGCATTCGCAGACGTGGGGGAATTCGTAAGGCGCCGGCGCCGGATCGGGACGCGCCGCCAGATCGACCTCGACGATCTGCGGAATCACGTCGCCGGCGCGCTGCAGGACGACGGTGTCGCCGATGCGGACGTCCAGGCGGGCGATCTCGTCGCCATTGTGCAGGGTGGCGTTGGTCACCGAGACGCCGCCGACAGTGACTGGCTTCAGGCGCGCGACGGGGGTGTGGGCGCCGGTGCGGCCGACCTGGATGTCGATGGCTTCGAGGATCGTGCGCGCCCGCTGAGCCGGGAACTTGCGGGCGATGGCCCAGCGCGGCGAGCGCGAGACGAAGCCCAGGCGGCGCTGCTGCTCCAGGTCGTCGACCTTGTAGACGACGCCATCGATGTCGAAGTCGAGCGTGGGGCGCAGGGTCTCGAACTCGGCATAGACGTCCAGCAGGCCTTGGGCGTTCTCGACGCGGCGGGCCGGCGGGGCCGTGGTCACGAAACCCCATTCGGCCAGCTTCTCCAGCGCGCCCCACTGGCTCTCGGCGAACGGTTCGGACACCAGGCCCCAGGCATAGCCGAAGAACCGCAGCGGCCGCTGGGCGCTGATCTTCGGATCGATCTGGCGCAGCGAGCCGGCGGCGAAGTTGCGCGGGTTGGCGTAGGTGCGCTGGCCGGCTTCCTCGGCGGCGGCGTTGAAGGCGGCGAAGGCGGCGAGCTCGACATAGACCTCGCCGCGCACCTCGATCATGTCGGGCCAGCCCGAACCCTTCAGGCGGTGCGGGATGTCAGCGATGGTGCGCAGGTTGGCGGTGACGTCCTCGCCCACCCGGCCATCGCCCCGCGTCGCGCCCTGGACCAGCACGCCCTTCTCGTAGCGCAGCGAGGCCGACAGCCCGTCGATCTTGGGCTCGGCCGTGTAGGCGACCGTGTCCGAGGGCGACAGGCGCAGGAAGCGGCGGATGCGGGCGTCGAACTCGGTCGCCTCGTCGTTGGAGAAGGCGTTGTCGAGGCTGAGCATCGGCACGCCATGCTCGACCGGCGAGAACTGCTCGGCCCGCGCCGCGCCGACCCGCATCGACGGGGAATTGTCACGGATCAGGTGCGGAAAGCGGGTCTCGATGTCGAGGTTGCGGCGCTTGAGGGCGTCGTACTCGCCGTCGCTGATCGTGGGCGCGTCCTGCTGGTGGTAGGCCAGATCGTGGGCGGTCAGGTCGTCGGCCAGGCGCTCCAGTTCCTCGACGGCCTGGGCTTCGGTGAGGTCGGCGACGGGGATCTGGGACACAGGCGGCGAATCCGGAAGGCGGGAAGTTCCGGCACGTTAGCAACGCCGCCCTGACACGGGGAGTCAGCGATGTGCTCGCCTGTCGGGCGAAACTGGCCGAAGCCTTGCAGCGTAACGGTTGAAGGAGCCCGCCATGTCCAAAGCCAGCACAGTTTCGGCCCAGCCTGTCCTGTCCCGGGACGGTCCGCTGGACGCCCTGCGCTTCCTGGCGGCGCTGTTCATCGTTCTGTACCACGTGGCCGAGCGGGCCCCGGTGTCGCTGTTCAGCCTGTCCGACGCCTTCGGGCGCGGCTATCTGGCCACCGACTTCTTCCTGATGCTGTCGGGCTATGTGCTGGCCCGCACCTACGGCCCGCGCGTGCTGGGCGCCGAAGTCGACACCTTCACCTTCCTGAAGCGCCGCGTGCAGCGGATCTGGCCGCCGCACCTGGTGATGTTGGTGCTGTTCGTCGCCTTCTTCGTCGGGACCACGGCGATCGGCCTGGCCCCGCAGAACCCGCAGTGGTTCCAGTGGGACCAGCTCTTGCCGCAGGTCTTCCTGGTCCAGGCCTGGTTCGTGCCCGGGACCTCGGGCTGGAACACCCCGACCTGGACCCTGTCGGCGCTGATCGTCGCCTACGCCCTGTTCCCGGCCGTCTGGCGCCGGGTCGCGGCGACGAAGCGGCCGCTGCAACTGCTGGCCATGGGCGTCTGCGCCTATGTCGTCATCGACCAGGCGGCGCTGATGGCGTTCGAGATCCCCGGCTACCAGCTGCCGCTGCGCTTTGGCCTGATCCGCGGCGTGCCGCTGTTCATGATCGGCCTGCTGGTCGCCCGCCTGCCGGTGACAGCCCTGGCGCGGCAACAGGCCTTGCCGCTGGCCGTGGCCTCGCTGCTGTTCGTCATCGCCATCCAGGCCCTGGGCCGCTTTGATTATGTCAGCCTGGCCCTGCTGGCCTTCCTCATCTACGCGGCCGGCGCCTCCAGGCCCCGCGCCTGGCGCTGGGCTGGCGCGGCGGGCAAGCTATCGTTCTCGCTGTTCCTGACCAACACCCTGACCGCCGTCGTGTGGTTCGGCGTGGTGCGGATGGTCGAGGCCAAGTTGGGCCTGCCTTCGGCGGCGCAGTGGACCCTGTGGGCGTTGGCCATCCCGGCGACGATCGTCGTGGCGTGGGTGTTCGAGCGTCTGGTCGATGCGCCGCTGCAGCGGTGGATGAAGGCGCGGTCAAACGCCCGCAACGTTTCGACCGTGGCCCCTGCGGCCGCCTAGGCCATCAAGGCTCGCGCCGCCGCCCGAGCCGCTTCAGTCACCTCGGCGCCCGACAGCATGCGAGCGATCTCTTCCTCGCGCTGAGCCGGGGTCAGGGGTTCGACCTTGGTGCGGGTCGAGGTGTCGTCGCCGGACTTGGAGATCCGCCAGTGGGCGTCGCCGCGCGCCGCCACCTGGGCCGAGTGGGTCACCACCAGCACCTGGGCGTTGGCCGCCAGGCGCTTGAGGCGCAGGCCGACCGCATCGGCCACGGCCCCGCCGACGCCCTGATCGACCTCGTCGAAGATCATCAGCGGCTGCGGACCGCCGCCACGCCCCGCCAGCGCCGCCTTCAGCGCCAGGGCGAAACGCGCCAGTTCGCCGCCCGAGGCGATGGCCTCCATCGGCCCGAACGGCGCGCCGGGATTGGTCGAGATCTCGAAGGCGATGCGGTCCAGACCCGTGGGACCGGCGCGATCCTCGGCCAGCGGCTCGACGGCGACCCGGAACTTGGCCTTTTCCAGCTTCAGCGGGGTCAGCTCGGCCTCGACGGCCTTGGCCAGGGCGTCACCGGCGGCGCGGCGCTCGGCCGACAGGGCCTCTGTAGCGAACAGATAGGCCTCGCGGGCCTCGGCGGCCTCGGCGTCGGCGGCCTTGAGGGCGTCCTCGGAGGTCTCGATCGCTTGCAGGCGGGTGGCGAACTCGGCGCGCTTGGCCGGCAGGTCCTCGACCAGGACGTTGAGCTTGCGAGCCATGCCGCGCAGGGCGAACAGGCGCTCCTCGGCCTTTTCCAGGCGGTCGGGTTCGAACTCGAACGACTCGGCGACGGCGTCGATGGCCGCGCTGGCCTCCTGGGCCTCGACCAGGGCGCGGTCGACCGCGTCGCAGGCGGCCTGCAGCCGGGTCATGGCCGGTCCATCGGCGGGCGCGCCGGCCTGCAGGGCTCTGTCTCGCGCGCGTTCAAGAGCGCGATAGGCCTGGGCCAGCTTGCCCGAGAAGTCGCCGCCCAAGATGTCCTGGGCCGACGCGACGTCAGTGATCACCTTCTCGGCCGAGCTCAGCAGAGCCCGCTCCTCGGCCAAAGCGTCCTCCTCGCCTTCGCGAGGGTCGAGGCGGTCCAGTTCAGAGAGGCGGAGGGTCAGTTCCTCGGTCTCGGCCGCCGCGCGGCTGGCCAGATCGCGGAGTTCGGCGGCCTTTTCGCGGGCAGCGCGCCAGGCGCTCCAGGCGCCGCCGACGGCCCCCACGCTGACGCCGCCAAAGGTGTCCAGCAGGCCGCGATGGGTCTTGGGGTCCAGCAGGCCGACCGTCTCGTGCTGGCCGTGCACCTCCAGCAGGAGAGCTCCGAGGTCCTTGAGCACGCCGACGCTGGTGGCCTGGTCGTTGACGAAGGCCCTGGACCGGCCGTCGGGAGACAGCTGGCGACGCAGGACAAGATCCTCGTCGCGGCCGTAGTCCAGGCCCTTCTCGTCCAGATAGGCGAAGGCGGGATGGTCGGCGGCCAGGGCGAACATGGCCGTGGCCGAGGCGTGTCCGGCGGCCCCGCGGCGCACCAAGCCAGCGTCGGCGCGCGCGCCCGTGGCCAGGCCCAAGGCGTCGAGAATGATCGACTTGCCGGCCCCGGTTTCACCGGTCAGCGCGGTCAGGCCCTCGCCGATGGCAAGGTCCAGGCTCTCGATGAGCACGACGTCACGGATGGAGAGGCCGATCAGCATGACGCGCAAGATCGCCGGGAATCAGGATTTTTCAAAGCGCAAAGGTAGAACGAAACAGGATCAAGCCTTTTGACCCCGCTGTCGCTACATGCCCAGGACGCCCATGACGCCCTTTTTGGACTTCTTTTCGCCTGGAGGCGCCAGGGTCGTGTCCTTGTCCTTCGACAGCGCGCGCTCCAGGGCGTTGCGCTTGGCGCCGGCCTTCAGAGGCTCGACGGCGGGGCGCAGGCCATTGTCGTTGAGCAGCTTGTAGGCGTCGGCGTACCAGCGATCGCCCGGGAAGTTGTAGCCCAGGACCGCGCCGTTGCGCTTGGCTTCGTCGGCCAGGCCGATGGTCAGATAGGCCTCGACCAGGCGGTACAGAGCTTCGGGCGTGTGCGAGGTCGTCTGGTGACGCTCGATCACGGTCTTGAAGCGGCCGATGGCGGCCAGGGTCTGGCCGTTCTTCAGATAGTAGCGACCGATGGCCATTTCCTTGCCGGCCAGCTGGTCGTTGACCATGTCGATCTTCAGGCGGGCGTCGGTGGCGTATTCGGTGTTCGGATAGCGCTGGACGACGTCACGCAGCGAGGCCAGGGCCTGCTCGGTGGCGGCCTGGTCGCGGTTCACGTCGACGATCTGCTCGAAATAGCAGATGGCCTTCAGATAGTAGGCGTACTGGGCCGACGGATTGCCGGGATACAGCGAGATGAACCGGTCCGAGTCGCCGATGGCGTCGGCGTAGTTGTTGCCCATGTAGTGGGCGTAGCCGGTCATCAGAATCGAGCGGCGCGACCATTCCGAATACGGGTGCTGGCGCTCGACTTCGCGGAAATAGTCGACGGCTTCGTTCCAGTTGCCGCGGTCCAGGCGGTTGGCGCCCGTGGAATACAGCAGCTCGACCGGGCGCTCTTCGTAGGCGAGGGAGGGCTTCTTGGACTTGCCCGCGCAGCCCGCCACCGACACGGCGACCAGCATGGCGGCGATCGTGACGGCCGAACGTCCCTTGAAATTACGAAGCACGGAGTCTCTCACCCTCGAAGCAAACGTGCGCCCCAGCGCCGTGCAAGGCTTCTACACCACGCCGTCGAAGGCGCAAATGCGAACGCCGAGCCCGACTCCCGGAGTGCGACTAAACCGCTTCAGCCAGCACCGGCGCATGAGCGCGCAGGCGCCAAGCGCGCGGTTGCGCCAGCAACGCCCGAACCACGGCGTTATTGAGGCCGTGACCGGCCAGAACGCCCTCGAAGCGGCCCAGGATGGGCTTGCCCAGCACATAGAGGTCGCCGACGGCGTCCAGCGCCTTGTGGCGCACGAATTCGTCGGGACGGCGCAGGCCTTCCGGATTCAGCACCCGGTCGCCGTCGATGACCACGGCGTTTTCCATCGAACCGCCGCGGGCCAGGCCGATGGCGCGCAGGGCCTCGACGTCGCGAACGAAGCCGAAGGTGCGGCAGTCGGACAGTTCCGAGCGGAACGATTCTTCATCGACGACCAGATCCACGGCCTGACGACCGATGGCCTTGGAGCCGAAGGCGATCTCGAAGGCGACCTCGAAGCGATCGGCCGGCAGCAGGCTGGCGCGCTTGTCGCCCTCCTCCGCCGTGATCGGCGCCAGGATCTCGATATATTGGCGGACGGCTTCTTGGCGGCGGCGACCGGCGCGGTCCAGGATCTGGACGAAGGGCTCGGACGAGCCGTCCATGATCGGCACTTCGGGACCGTCCAGCTCGACGACGCAGTTGTCGATCGACAGGGCCGCCAGGGCCGCCATCAGGTGCTCGATGGTCGAGACGCGGACGTCGTCGCCGTTGCAGATGACCGTACCCAGTTGCGTCTGGCAGACCGATTGAGCCGTAACGGGGACGCGGTTGTCGCGGTCCTGCACATCGGTCCGCACGAAGACGATCCCCGCGTCGGGGGCCGCCGGACGCACCGAGACACGCACGTGCGTTCCCGTGTGCAGGCCGATCCCCGCGAAGATCACCGGTCCTGCGACCGTGTGCTGAAAATAACCCGAAGCCGACACTAGAGACACCTATCGTTCGATGGACGACTCTGCGGTCGTCCTTTCGCCCCGACTACCATCTAGGAAGGATGCTGCGTCGCGGCAAAGCAAAGTCTGTTTCGGATTGTTACGCGCTAAGCAGCTGACTTAATTACAGATTTGTCACAAGAACGCGCACCAAGAAACAGACCGTCGATCGACGATCCGTGGTCGGGAATCTAGCATCCGGGCTCCCCTAGCCCCTCGGCGAAAGCGGGACTACGCTCCGCCGCCACAGGGATAACCGTTTCCGGGAATTTCGGTTTCATGATCAAGCGCTTGCGTCTCGCTGCCTCCGCAGCCGTCCTCACCATCGCGCTCGCGGGAGCGGCCCACGCGCAAGCCCCGGCAAGGCCGCACGTCTTCACGGCCAAGGACATGGCGAGCCTGGATCGCCTGTCCGATCCGCGCGTCTCGCCCGACGGCCGTTACGTGCTCTATTCGGTGCGGACCATGGACTATCCGGCCCAGAAGGCCGCGATGTCGCTGTGGATCGCCGACCTGAAGGCGCGGATGATGCCGCGCCGGCTGAAGATCTCTGACGGCGGCGCCTCGAGCGGCCGCTGGAGCGCCGACGGCAAGACCATCTACTTCTCGTCCGGCCGCGCTGGCGGGACCGAGCAGGTGTTCAAGACCGACGTGACGGGCGAGACCGCCACGCAGGTGACCTCGACCCCGTTCGACGTCCAGGCGTTCAAGGTGGCCCCGGACGGCAAGACGATCGTGGTCGGTCTGGCCGTGTTCCCCGACTGCGCCGACTTCGCCTGCACCGAGGCCAAGCTGGCCGCCAAGACCGCCACAAAGGCGACCGGCGTCGTCTATGACCGCCTGTTCGTGCGCCACTGGGACACCTGGAACGACGGGACCAAGAACCACCTCTTCGCCTGGACGCTGGGTCCGGACGGCGTGGCGACGGGCCAGCCGGTCGACCTGATGAAGGGCTTCGACGGCGACACCCCGACCAAGCCCTATGGCGACGACGCCGACTTCACGATCAGCCCCGACAGCAAGACCGTCAGCTTCTCGGCCAAGGTGGCCGGCAAGGACGAGTCGTGGTCGACCAACTACGACATGTGGGGCGTGCCGCTGGACGGCTCGGCCAAGCCGGAGAACGAGACGGCCGGCAACAAGGCCTGGGATACGACCGAAATCTGGTCGCCCGACGGCAAGCTGGCCGCCTATCGCGCCATGAAACGCCCGGGCTTCGAGGCCGACCGCTTCGGGATCATGATCTGGGACGAGACGACCAAGAAGTCGCGTGAACTGGCCCCGACCTGGGACCGTTCGGCCGATTCCATCGCCTGGAGCCGTGACGGCAAGACCATCTACGCCACCGCGCTGGACGTCGGCCAAGGCAAGCTGTTCGCCATCGACGTCAAGACCGGCAAGGTCACGGCCCTGACCGGCGAAGGCCACGTCACAGCCTTCGACGTCGGGCCAAACGGCCTCGTCTACGCCTCCGATTCGATGAAGAGCCCCTCGGAGCTGTTCATGCTGCCCGCCAAGGGCCCGCCGATCCGCATCGCCAGCGTTTCGAGCGAGGCCTTGAAGGATGTGGCCTGGGGCGAGCCCGAGCAGTTCAGCTTCAAGGGCTGGAACGACGAGGAAGTCCACGGCTTCGTGGTGAAGCCCGCCAACTTCGATCCGGCCAAGAAGTATCCGGTGGCCTTCCTGATCCACGGCGGTCCGCAGGGCTCGTTTAGCAACAGCTGGTCGTACCGCTGGAACCCGCAGGTCTACGCCAACGCCGGCTACGCTGTGGTGATGATCGATTTCCACGGCTCGACCGGCTACGGCCAAGCCTTCACCGACGCGATCAGCCAGCACTGGGGCGACCGCCCGCTGGAGGACCTGCAGAAGGGCTGGGCCTTCGCGACCCAGAAGTACGCGTTCCTGGATACCGACCGCGCCTGCGCCCTGGGCGCCTCGTACGGCGGCTACATGGTCAACTGGATCGCCGGCAACTGGAACCAGCCTTGGAAGTGCCTGGTCACCCACGACGGCGTCTTCGACACCCGCGCCATGGGCTACGCCACCGAGGAGCTGTGGTTCACCGAGTGGGAGAACGGCGGCACGCCTTGGACGCCGGGGACGACCTACGACAAGTTCAACCCCGTCGACCACGTGGCCCAGTGGACCAAGCCGCAGCTGATCGTCCAGGGCCAGCTGGACTACCGCATCCCGGTCGAACAGGGCCTGGGCGCCTTCACCGCCCTGCAGCGCAAGGGCGTGCCCAGCAAGCTGCTGTACTTCCCCAACGAGAACCACTGGGTGCTGAAAGCCCAGAACTCGGTGCAGTGGCACAAGGAGGTGCTGGACTGGCT
>JAEXJH010000392.1 GCA_023445955.1 Pseudomonadota bacterium | reverse complement strand
GCCCAGGCCCTGGGTGTCGGCCGCGGCGGCTTGCGCCGGGGCGCGCCGGCCGACTTCATCACCCTCGATGCGAGCCATCCGAACCTGGTTGGCCGCGCGGGTGACACGCTGATCGACAGCCTGGTCTTCGCCGGCGGCGGCGTCGACACCGTCTGGCGCCATGGCCAGCAGCTGGTCTCCGGCGGCCGTCACCACGCCCGTGAAGCCATCCAGGCCCGCTACGTCCAGACCCTGAAGGCCCTGCTGGCGTGACCGGACCGCTGCACCAGCGCATCCGCTCGGACATCGAGGCCCGCATCCGCTCGGGCGAGTGGGCTCCTGGCCACCGCGCCCCGACCGAGGCCGAGCTGATGGCGACCTACGGCTGCTCGCGCATGACCGTGAACAAGGCCATGACCGCCCTGGTCGAGGCCGGTCTGATCGTGCGCCGCAAGCGCGCCGGCTCGTTCGTCGCCCGGCCCCGCGTCCACGCGCCGGTGCTGAACATCCCCGACATCCAGTCCGAGATCGTCGCGCGCGGCGAGGCCTACGCGTTCCGCCTGCTGTCGAGGGAGGTGCGGGACGCCGACGGCGAGGACGAGATCGAACTGGCGGCCGGCGGCAAGCTGCTGGACCTGGATGGCGTCCACGACGCCGGCGGTCGGCCCTTCGCCTTGGAGCGCCGCCTGGTCTCGCTGAAGGCCGCGCCCGAGATGGAGGCGGCCGATTTCGCCCACGTCCCGCCCGGCGCCTGGCTGCTGGAGCACGTCGCCTGGACCGAGGCCGAGAGCCGGATCAGCGCCATCAACGCCGACGCAGATGACGCCCGCCTGCTGGCTCTCGACGAAGGAACCGCCTGCCTGGTCGTCGAGCGCCGCACCTGGCGCGAAGGCCAGCACGTCACCCGCGTCCGCCAGGTCTTCCCCGGCGAGGCCTATGACCTTGTCGCGCGGTTCGGCCCTGGCGCCTGACGCCGAGTCCGGCTTACCTCCCGTCCAAACCCGGAGGAGCCCCATGGACCTGCACGCGATCGCCATCCCGACCTACGCCCAGATGCTCAAGGGCCTCAGCGCCCAGCTGACCAAGGCCGAAGCCCACGGCGGCGAGCTCCTCACTGCTCGCCTGGCCCCCGACATGTTCCCGCTGGCGACCCAGATCCGCTTCGTCTGCAACCAGGCCAGCGACCTGCTGCGCCATCTGACGGGCGCGGACTCGTTCGCCCCGGCCGAGGACGCCGCCGACTTCGCCGGCCTGCGCGCCCAGCTGGCCGACGCCGTGGCCCGGATCGAGGCCGTCCAGCCGGACGCCTTCGCCGGCGCGGCCGAGAAGACGATCGAGCTGAAGATGCCCAACGGCATCGTCTTCGACCTGACCGGCGAGCAGTTCGTCCGCGACTGGAGCCTGCCCCAGCTCTATTTCCACCTGATGGCCGCCTACGCGATCCTGCGCAGCCAGGGCGTGCCGTTGGGCAAGCCCGACTGGGTGCCGCACATGTTCGCCTATATCCGCCCCGGCACCCTCCCCGGAGGTTGAGTCTTCCTGGCTACCCCCTGATCGGGGGATGTCGGTCCCGAGCGTCGCAGCCGTAGAACGACGTTCGGGGACCGATGGTGGCGCGTGGTGCGGCGAGAGGGTCCCGGAGGGATCCCGTCATGGCCGAACCGACACTTCGCGACTTCCAATTCATGATCCAGCTGGTCGACAGCGGGCTGATCCAGGCCAGCTTCAAGTTCGTCGACCTGCGCCCGCTGCTGAAGAGCTTCGGCGTGCTGACGCCCGACGTCGACGCGGCCCTGGCCCTGGTCGAGGCCAATCCGGCCCTGATCAATATCGGCGTCCAGACGCTGAAGGACGCCCTGACCAAGTATCCGCTGGATACGCCGCTCAGCGTGGCCTTTGGTGCGGGCGGCAGCGGCGGCTCGGGCGGCGGGACGGTCACCAACCCGATCGTGCTGACCGACGCCCAGATCAAGGACGCCTACAAGGCCCTGGCCGGCATCTCGGCCACCTCGTCCAAGGCGCTGTCGGAATATCTGACCGGCCCGAACGGCGAGAAGGTGCTCAACGCCTTCTATGCCGAGATGAACGAGCTGGCCAAGCTGCAGGCCGACGTCATCGCCAACAAGATCACCAAGACGGTCTTCGTCGACAAGCTGGTCGGCTATTCGATCGACACCTCGGCCCTGGCGCTGCAGGCGATGAACTTCTTCACCGGCAAGACGCCGACCCAGGCGGCGCTGAACGACATGATCGACAGCGCGACCAACACCAGCGACCTGACCGACTACGCCTACGCCATCTACAACACCGGCAACAAATACATCGAGTTCGCGGTCAACCAGGCCATGAGCGGTACGGGCGCGGCGGCCTTCAAGACGGCCTATGACAGCCTGACGTTCCGCGACGCGGTGGCGAAGGCCTATGACGCCATCATCGGCAACACCAAGGCCGCGGCGGCCGGCATCAACGTCAGCGCGGCGGTGGACTACATCGTCTCCCAGCAGAGCTACTTCACCGCCTACGGTCACGACGCGCTGGGCGCCAAGGCGGCCATGGCCGGCTTCGTCATGTATGCCGGCATGAACGCGGGGGTCGGCCTCTATGCGGAGTCGACCAAGGCCTTCCTGACCCAGGCCTATGACGGCAACGCCAGCTATGGCAGCGCGCTGGTGGCCGGCAAGTCGCCGGCCGAGGCCGTGGCCCTGGTCGCCCAGCCGAGCCACCACCACGACGTGGGGACCTTCGTCTAGCTTTCTGGCTAGTTCGGCATCGTCTCGAACACCGTCAGGCCGGCCGGCAGGATCACCCAGTCCGGACGGTCGCGGTCGAAGAGGGCCATGGTCGGCTTGAACAGGTTCGGGTCGTCCAGGCTGCCGGCGTAGATCGTGTGGCTGTCGTGCAGCCCGTGCTCGCCGCCGAAGACGAGGCCCCCGCAGGTGGGGCAAGAATTGCGGGTGGCCTCGCCCCCTCGGAAGGCCCGGCTGCGGTACTGCCGCGCCGGGCCGCTGATCGTCAGGGCGGCGGCCGAAAAGCCCATGAACGGGACGAAGCCCCCGCCCGACGCCTTGCGGCAGTCGGCGCAGCAGCACACGCCCATGAAGTCGGGCGCGCGATCCGCCTCCCAGCGCAACGCGCCGCACAGGCAGCCGCCCTTGAAGGTCTGGTCAGTCATGTCGGGAGTAGAGCGCCGGCGTCGACAGCCGGTCAATTCCTGGTGGCGGGGGGCGGGATCGAACCGCCGACCTGTGGGTTATGAATCCACCGCTCTAACCATCTGAGCTACCCAGCCCCAGGAGGCGGGGCTTATAGGCGAGAACCGCGCGGGATATCAAGCGCCGCCTATTCCGAAACGATCGCGGCCGTGACCGCGCCCAGGGCCGTCACCGCATCCGCCGGCGCCAGCTTCACCTGCAGGCCGCGCTGGCCGCCGTTGAGGAAGACGTAGGGCTCGGCCAGGGCGGCTTCCTCCATCACCGTCGGCAGGCGCTTCTTCTGGCCGAACGGGCTGACGCCGCCGACCTTGTAGCCAGTGATGCGTTCGGCGTCGGGGACGGGGGCCATGGCGGCGGACTTGCCCTTTAGCGCCGCGGCCAGCTTCTTCATGCTGACCTCCTTGTCCGAGGGCAGGATGGCGCAGGCGGGCTTGCCGTCCAGCATCACGATCAGGGTCTTGAGCACGCGGCTGGGATCCTCGCCCAGGGCCTCGGCCGCCTGCAGGCCGACGCGCTCCGAGCCGGGGTCGTAGTCGTACGTATGCAGGTCGAAGGCGACGCCGGCCCTGGTCAATGCGATCGTGGCGGGCGTGCTCTTGGACATGGTTTGGGTGATACCCAAGTGCGCTGAAGGTTGGAATACGGATAGCGGATGATCGATCGACGGACCCTTCTGCGCGGCGCTCTTGGACTGGGCGCGGCCGGCCTGCTGCCCGAATGGGCAACGGCTAGCGAGCGGCCGGCGGCGCTGTCGGGCGACGAGATCAAGCTGACCGTCGGCCACAAGATGGCGACGATCGACGGCAAGTCGGGCCATGCGGTCACCGTCAACGGCTCGATCCCTGGTCCGCTGATCCGCCTGAAGGAAGGCCAGAACGTCCGGCTGTCGGTGACGAACACCCTCGACGAGGACACCTCGATCCATTGGCACGGCTTGCTGGTGCCTTTCCAGATGGACGGCGTGCCGGGCGTCAGCTTCCCGGGCATCAAGCCCGGCGAGACCTTCACCTACGAGTTCCCGGTCCGCCAGGCGGGCACCTACTGGTGGCACAGCCACTCGGGCCTGCAGGAGCAGGTCGGCCACTACGGTCCGATGATCATTGACCCGGCCGGCGAGGATCCCATTCCCTACGACCGCGAGCATGTGGTGGTGCTGTCGGACTGGAGCTTCCTGCATCCGCATGAGCTGTTCCGGAAGCTGAAGGTCAATGCCGGCCACTTCAATATGCAGAAGCAGACGGTGGCGGGCCTGCTGAAGGGCCAGGATCAGTCGCTGAAGGACCGCGTCGAATGGGGCAAGATGCGGATGGACCCCACCGACATCGCCGACGTCACGGGCTCGGTCTACACCTACCTCGTCAACGGCCACGGGCCGGGCGACAACTGGACGGGGCTGTTCAAGCCCGGCGAGCGGGTGCGGCTGCGCTTCATCAATTCCGCGGCCATGACCATCTTCAACGTCCGGATCCCGGGCCTCTCGCTGGAGGTCGTGGCGACCGACGGCCAGCCGCTGGTCCCGGTCGGCGTCGACGAGTTCCAGATCGCCCCGGCCGAGACCTTCGACGTCATCGTGCGGCCGACGGCGGACAAGGCCTTCACCCTGGTCGCCGAGGCCTCGGACCGTTCGGGCATGGCGCGCGCCACACTGGCTCCGCGCCTGGGCATGTCCGCCCCCGTGCCGCCGCTGCGCAAGCGGCCGCTGGCGACGATGAAGGACATGGGCATGGGCAATATGCATCACGGGATGGACATGCCCGGCATGGACATGTCGATGCGGGCCCAGAGCAACGCCCCGAACGTGCCGCTGACCCCGGGCGTCCAGACCATCTCGCCGATGCCGATGGACCGCATGGGCCAGCCGCCTCAGGGGCTGGAGGACGTGGGCCACAAGGTGCTGCGCTACGCCGACCTGGCCAGCCTGCATCCGCCGCCCGATCCGCGCCCGCCGGGGCGGACGATGGAGATCCACCTGACCGGCAACATGGAGCGCTTCATGTGGGCGTTCGATGGCGAGGCGTTCGGGCCGATCAAGAAGCCCATCGCCTTCCAGCGCGGCGAGCGGGTGCGCGTGGTGCTGATCAACGACACCATGATGGCCCACCCGATCCACCTGCACGGCCACTTCTTCGAGCTGGTGAATGGCCAGAAGAACCCGCCGCTGAAGCACACGGTCAATGTCGCGCCGGGCGGCATGGTCTCGTTCGACCTGACGGCCAGCGAGCCCGGCGACTGGGCCTTCCACTGCCACCTGCTGCTGCACATGCATGCGGGGATGTTCAACGTCGTGACGGTGCGGCCGCTCGCATGATGGTCCAGCACGAGCACCATGCGCCGCCGGCCGTCGAGCAGGTCCAGCCGGCCACGCCGGGGGATCACGCCGCCGAGCGGTTCTACAGCCCACAGGCCATGGCCGCCGCCCGCGCCCAGCTGATGAAGGAGCATGGCGGCGGTACGGCCTGGACCGTCCGCGCCGACACCCTGGAATACCGCGCCCGCAACGGCGCCGACGGCCAGGCCTTCGAGGGCGAGGCCTGGTGGGGAACCGACGCGTCCAAGTGGGTCGTCAAGGCCCGCGGCGAACGCACAAACGGCGAGGGCTGGGAGAAGGGCGAGGCCGAGGTGCTGAAGGCCTGGCCAGTCGGTCCCTATTTCGATCTGCAGGCGGGCGTCCGCTACGATCTCGCGCCCAAGGGCCGCAGCTATGCCGCCGTCGGTTTCGAGGGGCTCGCGCCGTACTGGTTCGAGCTCCAGGGCACGGCCTATCTCTCCGACCAGGGCAAGGTCTCGGCGCGGGGTGAGGCGTCCTACGACCTGCGCCTGACCCAGAAGCTGATCCTGCAGCCACGCGTCGAGGCCGACGTCGCCGAGGCGGGCTGGGGGCGGCTCGAGGGCGGCCTGCGGCTGCGCTACGAGATCACCCGCGAGTTCGCTCCTTATGTCGGCCTGGTGCGCGAGCGGGCGTTCGGGCCGGCGGTGATGGCGGGCGAGCGGGCCGGGAGCACGGCGGTGGTGATCGGCGTGCGCGCCTGGCGCTGACCCTATCGTTACGGACAGCTTGCCGTGACCGTAACCCTGGCCCAACATCCGTTTGACCGCCGTCAGAGCGGAGACAGAGGGAGTCAGGCGCGATGGCCGAGGCGATCGAATTCGACCGCATGCAGACCCTGGGCGACGTCGCCCGCTATCACGCCGAGGCGCGGCCCGACGCTGTGGCCTTCAGCTTCGAGGGACGCGACAGCAGCTTCGCCGCCTTTGACCGCCATGCGAACCAGGTGGCCAACGCCCTGATCGCCGCGGGCCTGTCGACCGGCGACCGCATCGCCTATGTTGGCAAGAACAGCGACCACTATTTCGAGCTCTTGATCGGGGCCGCCAAGGCCGGGGTGGTGACCACGCCGATCGGCTGGCGCCTGGCCGCGGCCGAGATCGCCTACATCGTCGCCGACAGCGAGGCGAAGATGGTCTTCGTCGGCCCCGAACTGATCAGCCATGTCGACGAGGTGGCCTCAGAGCTGGCCGACCGGCCGACGGTGATCGCCATGGAGGCCGGCGAGGGCGGCTACCAGACCTTCGAGGCCTGGAGGGACTCGCACCCCGACACCGACCCCCACAAGCCGATCGCGACCTCCGACATCGCCATCCAGCTCTACACCTCGGGCACCACGGGCCGGCCCAAGGGCGCGATGCTGACCCATGACAACCTGCTGGCCATGCGCCGCGCGGCGGCCAAGGACCCGCTGGACTGGAACCAGTGGGGGCCGGACGACGTCAGCCTGGTCGCCATGCCGGTCGCCCATATCGGCGGCACCGGCTGGGGGCTCGTGGGCCTGCTGAATGGCGCCAAGGGCGTGGTGGCGCGCGAGTTCGATCCATTCAAGGTGCTGGACTACATCGAGAAAGACCACGTCTCGAAGATGTTCATGGTGCCGGCGGCCCTGCAGATCGTCGTGCGCCAGCCGCGTGCGCGCGAGGTCGACTATTCGCGGATGACCCACATCCTCTATGGCGCCGCGCCGATCCCGCTGGATCTGCTGCGCGAGTGCATGGAGGTGTTCGGCTGCGGCTTCGTCCAGCAGTACGGCATGACCGAGACCACGGGCACGGTGGTCTATCTGCCGCCCGAGGATCACGATCCGGCCGGCAACAAGCGCATGCGCGCGGCGGGCCTGCCGATGCCGGGCGTCGAGATCAAGGTCATCGACGAGGCCGGCCAGCCCGTCCCGACCGGGGCGGTGGGCGAGGTGGCCGTCCGCTCCTTGGCCAATATGGCCGGTTACTGGAAGCTGGACGACGCCACCGCCAAGACCATCGACGCCGACGGCTGGCTGCGCACCGGCGACGCCGGCTACCTGGACGAGGACGGCTATCTGTTCATCCACGACCGGGTGAAGGACATGATCATCTCGGGCGGCGAGAACATCTATCCGGCCGAGGTCGAGAGCGCCGTCTACGGGCACCCGCATGTGGCCGAGGTGGCGGTGATCGGCGTGCCCGACGAGAAATGGGGCGAGGCCGTCAAGGCGGTGGTGGCGGCCAAGCCGGGCGTGACGCCGGACGCTGACGACATCATCGCCTTCGCGCGGACACGGATCGCCGGGTTCAAGGTTCCCAAGAGCGTGGACTTCGTGGCGGCGCTGCCGAGGAACGCCTCGGGCAAGATCCTGCGCCGGGAGCTGCGCGCGCCCTACTGGGAAGGGCGCGAGCGGCAGATCAACTGAAGCTCAGCACAGGCCCCCACCTGACCTGCTCACGCAGGTCTGTCCGCCCC
>JAEXJH010000391.1 GCA_023445955.1 Pseudomonadota bacterium | reverse complement strand
CCGCGGCTCTGGCCGACGACAGCTGGCGCGACCGGGTCGAGGCCAACCGCGCCGCCCTGCTGGACGCCGGCCTGTGGGGCGCGCCCAGCTTCCGGGTGGTCGGTCACGAGGCGCACTGGGGGCAGGACAGGCTGTGGATGCTTGAGGACGACATCCGCGCGGCGATGACGCCGGCCAAGGCCTACGCGCCAAACGGATTGTCCGGATAGACCGACGCACCCTTGGCGGCCTGGGTTAGCTCCGCCCGGCCGCAGATTTCCAGCGCCGTCAGGGCATATATCAGGGCGCTGTCGGCCAGGTCCTTGGGCGTCGGGCGCCAGCGCTTCGGGCCGGTGGTGATGGCCGGCACACGGTGCATGTTGAACACATTGTGGTCGCGCCACATGCTCGAATAGACAGGATTGGCGCGGGCCGCCGGTTGGCCAAGGCCCAGGCGCGTGGCGGCGTCGATCGCCCCGACCAATGGCGCAACCTCGGCCGCATCGGCCGCGAAGCCGTGACGCACGACGACCGGCTCGATCTCGACCCGACCGACACCGGCCGCGCGGGCCATGGCCTCCAGGGCGTGCTGGACGTCGGCGGCCTTCTGGCGCGGGTTCAGGTCAACCTCCAGATAGAGGCTGACCACCTCGGTCCCGTCGCCGAACTGGAACTGCACGCCGCCCCGGATGGCGCAAAGCTGGACCTTGGGCTCGGCGATCCCGCCGGCGCTTTCGTAGCGGCTCTTGGCCTCCCAGTCGCGGGTCCAGGTGTGGATGGCGTCGGTCAGCTTGCCGACGCGGTAGATCGGGTTCGGGTGGTCGCTCGCGACCTCGGGGTGGCGCAGCAGCGGCGTGAAAGTCCCCTCGCCCCAAAGGCTTAGGCGGAACACCGCATAGCCGCAGCCGACGCTGGTCCAGCCGAAGTCGCAACCCTCGGCGGCGATGGCGTAGTCGGGCGCGACGCCGCCGTGATGGAACAGGTAATGGGCGCCGATGTCCTTGCCGAGATAGGCGAGCCCGCGATGCTCCTCGATCGGCTCGGGGCCGATCTCGCCGGGACAGGCGGTCAGGTACATCTTCCCGGCCAGGCCATAGCCGGCCTTGCGCAGCGCCTTGGCCGCGATCAGGAAGCAGCTCATCGGCCCGCGATCATTGGCGATCGGATAGCCGCGCAGCTCTCCATTCTCCAGCCAGCAGCGCTCCCACTCCGGGTCGGCCAGGGTGGCAGGGCTGTACTT
Source organism: Pseudomonadota bacterium (assembly GCA_023445955.1). Classification (GTDB taxonomy): domain Bacteria; phylum Pseudomonadota; class Alphaproteobacteria; order Caulobacterales; family Caulobacteraceae; genus Caulobacter. The sequence goes on along the minus strand of JAEXJH010000391.1, from coordinate 1,542 downwards.
GTGGGCGTCGAGATCGGGGTCGCGGGTCGGGCTCTCGGTGTCGAGGTGGGCGGTGAACAGCAGGTTCTTCCCCACGCCCAGACCGCCATACGTCCCGATGACGTTGAAGCGGTCCTCGGTCGCCCCGACCTTGCGCGGCGCAAAGCCCTCGCGGGCCATCCAGTCGTTGACGAACTGCCCAGCCTCACGCTCGTGGCCCGAGCGGCTGGGGATATTGCCCAGGGTCAGGGCCAGCTCGGTGAGTTCGGTCTCGTCGATGGCGGCGGCGATGGCCTCACGATCGGCGTGCGTGACCATCACGCCTCCCAGGCGGCCGCGACGCTGGCCGTGTCAGTCAGGATCGCGGTGTTGAGGTCCAGCATCTTCAGCGCCCCGGCATGCAGGTCCGGCTCGTATGCCGCGCAGGCGTCGACGGCGACGAACACGTGGAAGTCGTGGTTGAAGGCGTCCTTGGCGGTGTCGGCGACGCAGCATTCGGTGGTCAGGCCGGCGATCACCAGGGTGTCGACCTCCATCGCCTTCAGCCACGCGTCGATGTCGGTGTCCCAGAACGGGCTGTACCGCGTCTTGCGGAAGATCGGCTCGTCCGGCTGCGGCTGGGGCCCGACGAAGGCGCTGCCCGGCGCGCCGACGCGGCAGAGCGCCGGGCTGGCCTCGGGGTCGGCGCCGCGTCGGCGCATCCGCTCGTCCCAGATGTCGGAGTCGGTTTCCGGCGTCGTGAACAGGCCCACGAACACCACCGGGACGTCCGCCCCCCGCGCGGCGTCGACCAGGCGCTCGGCCGCCGCCAGCGCCGCCGGCACGGTCGAGAGATCAAGGCCCCACTGCCCGCTCAGGCCGTCGGGCAAGGCGAAGTCGACCTGCATATCGACGATCAGCAGCGCCGTGCGGTCGGGCGCGACCCAATGCTCGAGGTTCATGCGAACACCGTCCGCAGCTGCGGCAGGATCTCGGAGCCGAACATGGCCAGGCCCTCCACATAGTCGGGGAAGATCAGCATCAGACCGTCCAGTTCGCATTCGGTCATGAAGCTTTCCACCTCCTCGCGGCAGGTGGCGGGCGAGCCGATCACGGTCTCGGTCATGAACGGCCCCTGCTTCTGCGCCGCGGCCTGCAGCTTGTCGGCCTGCACGCCCCAGCTGGCCAGCATCGACAGGATCGCCCCCATGTCCGCGCCCTCGGCATAGCGCGCCGCCAAAGCCTGCGCGCCCGCATCGGTCTCCGCATGGATGATCGTGCACATGGCGTAGGTCCGGACCGCCTTGCCCAGCTCCGCGCCCAGCGCCTTGGCCCGGCGGGAGGCGTCGCGGTGCTCGACCCGCGAGCGGCCGCCGATGAAGCAGGCGTCGGCATGGCGCACCGAAAACTGGAAGCCGCGATCGGACATGCCCGCGCAGATCAGCTCCGGATGCGGTTTCGACAAGGGCTTGGGCTTGGACTGGCAGTCCTTCATCGAGAAGTACCGGCCGGCGAAGTCGACGCTGTCCTCTGTCCAGAGCCGCTTGACGATCGTCGTCCATTCCTCAGCCAGGGCATAGCGGT
>JAEXJH010000390.1 GCA_023445955.1 Pseudomonadota bacterium | reverse complement strand
ACCAAATACCCCCGCACACCAGCGCCAGGGCCACGGCGTTCTTCCACGCCAGCACCGGCTCGTGCAGGAACAGCGCCGACAGCAGGACCCCAAACACCGGGATCAGGAAATTGAACACCGCCAGCATCCCGACCGGATTGTGCTTCATCAGCAGGCTCCACAGCGCGAACGCCGCCGCCGACAGCCCGGCCATGTAGGCCAGCAGCGCCAGCGAGCGGATGTCGAACCCGCCCAGGTGACCGCCCGCCACCTCGCCGATGGCCAGGAGGCCCGCGCCGCCGATGGCCAGCTGCCAGCCGGTCATCACCATCGGGTCCATCTTCTGCGAGATCGCCTTGCCCCAGATCGAGGCGGCGGCCAGCACGAAGGCGGCGATGACCACGAAGCCCTCGCCCAGAAGGGTGAACTCGAAGTCCAGGCCCTTGCCGCCCAGGTTCACCGTCAACACGCCCGCGAAGCCCAGCAGGCAGCCGGCGACCTTGCGGCCGGTCAGGCGGTCGTTCTTGAACAGGAAGTGGGCCAGGATCACGCCGAAGAACGCGCCGGTAGCGTTCATGATCGACGACTTCACGCCGGTCGCGTGCGCCAGTCCGATATAGAAGAACACGTACTGCAGCGTGGTCTGAAAGACGCCCAGGCCCACCACCGAGACGATCTGTTCACGCGGCACGGCGATCGAGCGGCGGCCCAGCACCGCCAGCACTAGCAGGATCAACCCCGCGCCGAAGAACCGCCAGCCGGCGAACAGCATCTGCGCAGCCATGTCGGTCTTGGCCACGTGCAGCAGCGCATAGCCCGCCTTCACCGCCGGGAATGCGCTGCCCCACAGCAGGCAGCACAGCACGGCGATCCCGAGAACAAAGCGTCGGTCGCTGTAGAGATGGGCGCGGGAGAGGGTCAAGACGAGCTCGCTGCGGACAAGCGCTGCTTCTAGGCCCTGGGTCTCCGGGCTTCAATCTCGGCTCGCGTGCAAATAATCACCGAGCGGCTTCAAATAACAATGTTATACGATCTTCCGCTTTACCTGAACCGGGCGGCCTATCGACGCAATCGGCAAGTCTTTCCGAGAATCGCTCAAGGGTTGTTCACATCCTTCCAGCGTCGCTGATATCGATGTTTTGCATCGCTGTGTCGACACCACGACTTTCGGGCGTCAGCAAGGATTTAGGCTGCCATGACCCAGACGACCGCTCACGAGAACCTCGCTGGAGACATCAGCGCCTTCTTCGACGTATCGCTGGACCTGCTGATCATCCGCGACATCGAAGGCCGCGTGCTGAAGGCCAGCCGCTCGTGGGAGGCCAAGCTGGGCCATCGCCCCGAGGACATGGAAGGCCAGAAGTTGCTGCGCCTGGTCCATCCCGAGGACATGCCCGGCACCCTCGATAGCGTGGTCGAGGTCGAGAACCGCAGGGACGGCGACCCGGTCGTGGGCTACATCAACCGCTATCGCCACAAGGACGGCCACTACCTGACGTTCGAGTGGCGCGCCCAACGGCTGGGCGAGCGCATCTATGGCGTGGCGCGCGACGTCACCGAGCGCGTCGCCGCCGAACAGGCCCTGGTCGAGGCCAAGGCCGCGGCCGAGGCGGCCAACCGCGCCAAGACCGACTTTCTGGCCAATATCAGCCACGAGATCCGCACGCCGCTGAACGGCGTCATCGGCATTGTCGACGCCCTGGTTCGCACGCCGCTCAGCCCCGACCAGGCCGAGATGGTCGGGCTGATCCGCGACAGCGGCGCGACCCTGGAGCGGCTGGTCTCCGACTTCCTGGACATCGCCAAGATCGAGGCCGGCCAGCTGCAGCTGGAAACCCGGCCGTTCGACCTGGACCACGCCCTGCGCCCCTGCATCGAGGTCATGCGCCACCGGGCCGAGGAGAAGGGCCTGGCGTTCCGGCTGGTAGGCCTGGACATGGCCACGGGCCGCTATCTCGGCGACGCCACGCGCATCAGCCAGGTGATCGGCAACCTGCTGTCCAACGCCATCAAGTTCACGGAATCCGGCGAGGTCGTGCTGCGCATCACCGGCGAGGCCGGCGACCCAACCCGTCTGACCTTCGAGATCGAGGACACCGGCATCGGCTTCGACGCCGACCACGCCGCGGGCCTGTTTGGCCGCTTCCACCAGGCCGACACCTCGATCAGCCGCCGGTTCGGCGGCACGGGCCTGGGCCTGTCCATCTGCCGATCGCTGGTCGAGGTGATGGGCGGCGAGATCTCCGCCGCCTCCACGCCCGGCGCCGGCAGCCGCTTCGTCGTGTCGCTGAGCCTGCCGCGCGCCGAGCCCGACGCGCCGGTCCGCGACCTCCCGACCGCCCTGCCCGAGCAGTCCGACGCCCCGCTGCGGGTGCTGCTGGTCGAGGACCACCCGACCAACCAGCGCGTCGCCCAGCTGATCCTGGCCACCCAGGACGCTCAGGTGGTCACGGTCGGCGACGGCCTGGAGGCCATCGACGCCTTCAAGGCCGCGACCTTCGACGTCGTCCTGATGGACATGCAGATGCCGCGCATGGACGGCCTGGCCGCCACCCGGGCCCTGCGCGCGTTAGAGGCGGAAAGCGGCGCCCCTCGCACCCCGATCATCATGCTCAGCGCCAACGCCCTGACCGCCCACCGCGACCAGGCCCTGACGGCGGGCGCGGATCTTCACGTGGCCAAGCCGATCACGGCCGCCAACCTGCTGGCGGGCATCCAGGCGGCGATGGGGTGATTTGAAGTCGCTCCCCTTTTGGGGAGGAGATTTACCGCAGGCTGTGCTTGGCCTTCTCGAGATCCGCCATGGCCAGCTTCGGGGTGTCCTCGTTGCTGACCGGTTGGCCGCCTTCGGCCAGCATGCGGTCGATGCGCGACTTCTGGGACTTGAACGAGGCCAGTTCCGAGCCGGCCAGGATGGTGCCTTGCGGGACCTTGGCGCCGATCGGGTTGACGCGCTGGCCCTTCAGCCAGACCTCGTAGTGCAGGTGCGGACCCGAGGCGAGGCCGGTGGCGCCGACATAGGCCACCAGCTGGCCTTGGCGCACATGGACGCCAGGACGGATGCCGGGAGCGTAGCGCGAGATGTGGCCGTAGCCGGTGTCCCACTGGCCCGAGTGGCGGATGCGCAGCCAGTTGCCGTAGCCGCCCCAGCGCTTGGCCTCCAGCACGACGCCGTCGCCGGCCGCCAGGATGGGGGTGCCTGTGCCGGCCCCGAAGTCGACGCCCTGGTGGGCGCGGGTGTAGCCCAGGACCGGGTGCTTGCGCATGCCGAACACCGAGGTGATCCGCGCGCCGTCCACCGGGGTGCGCAGCAGGAAGCCTTTGATGTTCTTGCCCAGCTCGTCGAAGAACTGGGGCTTGCCGTCGCTGTCGCGGCGGTCGAAGGCGTAGAACTTCTGGCCCTTGACCTCAGCATATTCCAGGTCTCCGGCCTCGATCGTGCGGCCGCTTTCGGTGACCTTGCGGTCGAAGACCAGGCAGAAGCGGTCGCCTTCCCGAATATCGCGCGAGAAGTCGATCTTGTGCGAGAACAGCTTGGCGGCCTCGCTGATCACGGCCGGGGTGCCGCCGACGCTGGCCACGCTCTCGTAGAACGAGCCGTTCATCTCGCCGCAGGCGACCTTCTTCTCGTCCTTCACCTTCTCTTCCAGCTCGCGCAGGCGCAGGGCGCCGTCGAAGGTGCGCGAGACGGTCAGAGTCGAGTTGGGGCTGGTGCGCATCGACAGGCCGATCAGGCGGGCCGGACCACGCTGGCTGCGGCGCTGGGCGACCGCGGCCTCGAAGGCCATGCCGGCCTTGATGTTGACGGTGTCGATGGCGCCCTGGAGGGTCGCGACGACCGCTTGCGCCTCTTCCGGCGCCACGCCGGCGCGCTGTACGGCGCCTTGCAGGGTCTCGCCCGGGCGGACCTTGACGGCGATGTTCTCGGGACGCTCGAAGCCTGGTTGGGCCTCGGCGCTGGCGAAGGCCACGTGCTGCAGGGCTGTCAGAGCGGCAGGGTCCAGGGGCGCGCGGATGCTGGTCGGCTGCACGTCGTTGGCCGTCAGCTTCCAGCCCAACGCCAGGGCGGCCATGCCGGCCACGGCGGTGAACACCCTCGGCGCCCAGCGCGTGGCGCTGCGTCGCGGATCAAATTCCTGCATCGTGCCCCCGTCGGTTCGATGCCGCGCAAGTCAAAATGACACGGCTGGGTAGCCCCCCAGCAATCGTCGGGCCGGAACATGCGCGAGCCGCACATTCGGCGGCAAGGACTATTCGGCGCTTCGGTCGTTTTGTCACGGCATGGTTAACGTCCGTTAGCGAACGAAGCGTAACCATATGATCGATAAAAGAAAACGCCCGCCGTTGCCGGCGGGCGTGTTGGG